>JBGTNB010000564.1:0-15880 GCA_041743285.1 Gemmatimonadaceae bacterium | reverse complement strand
GGTTCGACTTTCCCGCGAACACGGATTTCTGGATACCACGCGAGCAGTCGCCGGTACTGCCCAGCCGCACCGCGCATAACTGGCGCGTGATCGGCCGGCTTCAGCCGGGATCGACCATCGAGCAGGCCCAGTCACAAGCGAGTACGGTTGCGCGCGAGCTCAAGCAGCAGCTAGGCGACGAAACCTGGATGCTCGACGCAGCGGTGGTTCCCCTGCACGAGCAGATGGTGGGCAACGTTCGATCGGCACTCTTTTTACTCTTCGGAGCCGCGGGGCTTCTGCTTCTGATTGCTGCCGCAAACGTCGTGAATCTACTGTTGGCGCGGGCCACCGCGCGGGAAGGCGAGCTGGCCCTTCGACTGGCGCTCGGCGCAAACCGAATCCGCCTGACGAGGATGTTCATTGCCGAGTCGATCATACTGGGCGTCGTCGGCGGCGCGGTGGGAGTGTTGCTGGCCAGCTGGGGCGTGGCTGCACTTATCTCTCTGGAGCCGGGCAACCTTCCTCGTGTGAACGAGATTGGTGTGAACGGCTGGGTTCTGGCCTTCGCGATTCTCCTCTCACTCGCGACGGCGCTTACGCTCGGCTTCTCGGTGGTGGCGCGGGCGATGAGCGGCGCGCGCACCCACTCGCTGGTGAGCGGTCGCCGCACTGGGGGAGGAGGTGCATCGAGCGGCCGTGTCCGTGGCGCCCTCGTCGCGGCGCAGGTGGCGCTAACCGTCGTGCTGCTGGTCGGTGCGACTCTTCTCGGACGAAGCTTCCTGCAGTTGCTGCGGGTGGATCCGGGATTCCGCACGCAGGACGCAGTGCTGATGACATTGGCGCTGCCGTACCCTAACGATAACACGGAGGCCGCAAGGCTATCCTCCTTCCACGATGAACTGCTCACGCGCGTCGCATCGATCTCCGGAGTGGAGAAGGTTGGCGGGGCCAACGACCTGCCGATGAGCGGTAACAATGCGAATGGTACTTTCGGCATACTCAAGTCGGTCGAGGAGATGGAGCAGATAACGGATTTGCGGTCGCTACTCAGCGACCCGGCGCGGGTGGGAGAGGCGGGCTATCGCGTAGCGACCGCCGGTTATTTCGATGCGATGGGGATTCCGCTGGTGCGTGGCCGGATGTTCGATGATCGGGACGTACCTGGCGCACCTCACGTGGCGGTGATCAGCGAGGCCCTCGCTAAAAAGCGGTGGCCTGACGAGAACCCGATCGGCAAGGTAATCGAATTCGGGAACATGGACGGGGATCTGACTCCGATGACGATAGTTGGTATCGTCGGCGATGTGCACGAGTACGGACTGGCCGGACCGGTAGAAGCAATCTTCTACGGCAACGCCAGGCAGCGGTCGTTCGCAGCGACGACGTTCACCGTCGTCATGGTCGGATCGGGCGATCCCGCGCCCATCACCGCGGCTGCGCGTCGCATCGTGCGCGAGCTTCGCCCCGACGTTCCACCCCGCTTCACGACGATCGAGGAGCTGGTCTCGGGATCCGTCGCACCACGCCGCTTCAATCTGATGCTGCTCGGTGCGTTCAGCGGCGCGGCCCTCCTTCTAGCCCTGATGGGAATCTACGGGGTCACATCCTACTCGGTGGCGCAGCGGACGCAGGAGATCGGTATCCGCATGGCTCTTGGAGCACGCAACGAGGGCGTCGTCGGAATGATGGTGCGTCGCAGCGTTCTAACTGCTGCGTTAGGGCTGGCGATCGGGATGGCCGGCGCGGTAGCGATCACCCGAATCCTGTCGAGCCAGCTGTATGGCGTTAGCGCCCTCGACCCAATGACGTTCGTGCTCGTCGGGGCCGTGCTGCTGACCGCTGCGGCGGTTTCGTCGTGGGTGCCTGCACGCCGCGCGAGCCGCGTGGATCCGGCGATCGCACTTAGGGCGGAGTAGCGGGGCTGGAAAGAGATGCGAGATGCGAAATGCGAGAGGCGAGATGCGAGAACGGCAGTTGGGCTAGTTCTCTCCGGTTCGCATCAGGTTGTGTGCGTACTCGAGGCCATCGGCGGTTCGCGGACCGTGCCATGAAAGCAGCTCGCCGTCCACGAGCTGGAAACGTGTATCGGGCATCCCTGTCTCCGCGGCGAGCTCACGGCCATGCTTTTCTGTGAACGGGAACGGCTCTGAGGAGAGGAGCACGAGTTCCGGATCGGCGGCGCGCAGCGCCTCGGGCGTTATGGAAGGGTAGCGCACGCCGCCGGCAAACACATTCTTGCCTCCCGCGTCCGTCAATAGCGCGCTCACGTAGGTGTCGGCCCCTGCGACCATGTAAGGATCGCGCCAGATGAGATAGGCGAAGGACACTTGAGGAAGGCCAGTAGTCGCAGCGCGTACGCGAGCGAGGCTCTCTTCGATATTTCGGGCGATCTCCTCGGCTCTTTCCGCCCGGCCGAGTGTCATGCCTATCGAGCGAACTGCAGCCGCCGCGTCGGCGACGCCCCGCGGCATGCTCGTATGGCAGCGGAGACCCGCCGATCGCAGTGCATCGGCATCCTCGATCCGGTTCTCCTCCTCGTTGAGCAGCACGAGGTCGGGGGCGAGCGCCACGATGCGCTCGACCTTGGGGTTCTTCGTTCCACCTACGCGCTCGACCTGATCCACTGATCCGGCGGGCCGCACGCAGAATCGTGTTCGCCCAACCAGCTGTTCTCCGCAGCCGAGGTCGAATACGAGTTCCGTCAACGATGGGCAGAGGGAGACAATGCGCATGGCCACCGGTTGAAGAAATCCGCGCGAGTGTGTGCTCGCGCCCGCCTATCCGCTGTGAATGTAACGGCGCGGGCCAACCGCGCGGAACACGGGAGTTCGACGGTGGTCTGGCCGCGGAGAGCCGTTGATCAGTGCTTCCAGCGTGCTGCAGAAGACGCGTCGCTCGTGCTCATCATCCCGGTCGTATCGATTGGATGTGTCGGTGAACGCCCCGAGAACGACTTTGCCCTGTCCATCATCGACCAATGTCGCCGATAGCAAAACCGCGCGGGTCGTGCCAGCTGCCGTGGCGACGACTGTCTCGACGTTGCACACCCTGCCCTCCTCGCGCACAACACCGCGGAGACGCGCCGCTTCCTGCGGACTCGTACAGAGGCCGATGTCGTGCATCTCACGTCCAATGAGATGAGGCCGCGGCATGCCTAGCAACCGTTCCATCTCGTCGTTCACATCGACGATAACGCCCGACCCGGCATTAGCGGCGAAGAGCGCGTTGGGGCTCTGGGAGAAAAACGCGGCGAACCGTCGCTCCGATTCCAACAGCTGTCCCTCGATCCGCCTCTGCGCTTGCAATTCGGCAGCGGCGTCGTGCCAACGGCGCGCGAAAAACACCGCGAGCGCGAGCGACGACACGACGACGATCGAGAGTGCGCGGCCGATGATCGGCTGCCCGAACTGGGTAACAAGCAGGCTTACGACGTCGAAGTGCGCCGAGCCGGCCAGCAGGATGGCGAAGGATACGGCGATAATCGCCATGTCCCGGTGTGCGGAGTTGTGGTGCATGGAGCGCTGTGCCAATGGACCACGGAAGGGCGAGTACGGCGAGGGCAGAAATGTCGTCGCAGCTGAACCCGCTATCCTGGCGAGTATCGGCAGCAGCCACGAAGAACTTCACTTTTGACCGCTTTCTCCGTTCGCCCTCAGCGCTCACGCCGCGACATCAGATCGACCAGCTCGTCGTACATCTGCTCGGCCGCTTCGGGCGAGGCCCGGATGGCCGCAGCGGCGCAGTGCCGCAAGTGATTTCGCATGAGCTCGCGACTCACGGCCCGCAGCGCCTCCTGTACCGAGGATATCTGAATCATGATGTCGGCGCAGTACCTATCGTCCTCCACCATCTTGTGCAGCCCGCGTACCTGCCCCTCGATGCGACGCAGTCGCTTGAGATTCCGGTCCTTGCGCTCCGGGTCCACCGCGACCGCCGTGCGTTCCGCCGATGGTGCGCCCATCGCGCAGCCGCATCCGGCATGCTCCACCGCTACCTCGGGGTCATTGCTGTTGGCCGGCCTCATTGAAGATCGGGCCATGCTCTCTCCTGCATTGAGGTTAGTCAGGCGAGTCGCGCCGTTCGAAGGCGCAAACTGTTCGCGACTACGCTTACACTGCTGAATGCCATCGCCGCGCTCGCCAGAATGGGGCTGAGCAGCAAACCGAAGGCGGGATACAGTGCTCCGGCGGCGATGGGGATTCCAATGGCGTTATAGAGAAACGCCCAGAACAGATTCTGCTTCATGGTTACCATCGTTTTCCGCGACAGGGCGATCGCCTGCACCGCTGTGTTCAGATCGCCGCGCATCAGCACAATGTCACCCGCTTCAATGGCGACATCCGTTCCTGTCCCGATCGCCATTCCAACATCCGCCCGTGCCAGCGCCGGAGCATCGTTGATCCCGTCTCCGATCATGGCGACTACCGCGCCGGCGGCCTGCAGCTGCTCGATTTCCGCCACCTTTGCCTCGGGCATCAGCTCGGCGATGACCTCATCCACGCCAGCCGCACGGGCCACCGCCTCGGCGGTGCGGCGGTTGTCGCCAGTCAGCATCAGCACGCGGAGCCCCATTGCACGCAACCGCGTTATGGCTGCGCGCGAGCTTTCCTTTATCGGGTCGGCCACGGCAAGCAGTCCCGACGCCCGGCCATCGATTGCCACGAACATTGGCGTCTTTCCTTCGGTCGCCAGCCGCTCCCAGTCGCCTTTCAGCTCCGTGAACCTAACGCCGAGCTCCGTCATGAGCGACTCGTTCCCCACCGCAACGACGCTCCCGCTCACCGTGCCGACGATCCCTCTACTGGTGCGGGACTCGAAGGTGGCCGCCGCGGACAACTGGAGCTGCTGCTCTAGAGCATGCCTTACGATTGCATCGCCAAGCGGGTGCTCGCTCGAGCGTTCGAGCGACGCGACCAGCGCTACCAGCTCGTGTTGCCCCAACGAACGACCGTTAGCCAGCAGCACATCCGTAACCGTCGGCTCCCCTTCGGTAACCGTTCCGGTCTTGTCGAGTACCACCGTCGTGATGTCTCCGGCACGCTGCAGCACTTCACCGCCCTTGAGCAGCATGCCCATCTCGGCGCCGCGGCCGGTGGCGACCATGACCGCGGTTGGAACGGCAAGCCCCATCGCGCACGGACAGGCAATGATCAACACCGCCACTGCTGCTGCGAAGCCCCGTACCAGTGGGGCTTCAGTAGACGCCACGTACCACACGGCAAAGGTGGCGATCGCGATCGATACGACGACGGGCACGAACACCCCGCTGATTCTGTCGGCAAGCCGCTGAATGGGTGCACGCGATCCCTGAGCATCCCGCATGAGCTTGACGATGCGTGCGAGCACGCTTGCAGAACCCAGCGTGGTGGCGCGGTAACTAAAAGATCCGGTACGGTTGAGCGTGCCGCCGATCACCGTGTCTCCAACGGACTTGCGAACGGGAAGGGATTCACCGGTCAGCATGCTCTCGTCCACTGCGCTCTCGCCATGCACCACTTCGCCATCCACCGGCACCCGCTCTCCAGGCCTGACGACTATCTCGTCACCCGACACCAGGGCTTCGACCGGCAGGTCGTTCTCCTCATTCCCCCGGACCACGCGGGCCGTCGCCGGTTGCAGCCGAGTTAGCCCGCGCAAGGCATCCGCCGTACGGCGCTTGGCGCGCGCTTCGAAAGCGTTGCCGGTAAGAATGAGCGCGATGATGATGATCACCGCCTCGTAATAAACGTCGGGAGCCACCCCGCGCGCGAGAAAGAAACCCGGGGCAATCGTCGCTAAGAACGAGTAGAGAAACGCCGCACCCGTGCCGACCGCTATAAGCGTGTTCATGTCCGCGCTGTGATGCCGGAACGCCGCCCACGCTCGCGTATAGAAGTGCCGTCCCGCCCACAGCATGATGCCCAGAGTCATGGCCAGGAGTCCGTAGGACAACACCGGCGCGGGCACTTCGTAGAGCCATGGCGCGGCCGATCGCAAGGCGGGGGTGAGGGAGTGCATCGCCCAACTCATCAGCGGGTCGACTACGGCGCCGTGCACGGCAGTCGCCGACATCAGAGGCATCGATATGAGCATGGCGATCACTCCAGCCGCGCCGCTCACCAGCGCCTTACGACGCAAGTCGGCAAACTCCTCCTCTTGCGCCCTGTCTCGAGACTCCTGTTCGGCGAAAGCGGATGTTTCTTCAGCGGGTAGCTCCGCTCCGTACCCCGTACCCCGTATGGCCTCCAACAGACGGTCGGGGGACACGGCATCTCGATCGAACGTGACCTTCGCGTTCTGCATCATGAGATTCACGGACGCATCCAACACCCCCGGTTCCTTCTGCAGAGTGCGCTGTACGCGCGCCTGGCACGCCGCGCACGTCATGCCGCTCACAGGAATGTTTATGGTGGCGGCACGCGCCTCCCCGGTTACCGGAACGGCTTCGGGCGCTACGACGCCGTTCTGTTCCTTCGCCGCGCTCCTTGTCATGCCGTTCCCTCCTCGGCGATCATTACGCCGCGAAGCATGCTCATTCCGCAGGTGAATTCGTAACGGCCCGGCGCTTGGGGCGTGAGCTCGATAGTCGTTTTCTCGAATGCGGGGAGAAAACGGCGAATTCCGAAGTCGGGGAAAACGATCTCCTCCGAGCAGGGCGACGTTTCCTGCCTATCGAATACCAGCCGTACCGGTGCTCCTGCCCGCACCCGAACGATTGGCGGTTCGTAGCCTCCGTGAACGACGATCGTTGCCTCCGACCGCGCGGCGCCGCGGGCAGGCGGGACGCCCGCCGCCGTACCCACTGCCGCAACCGCTGTCCGCTGCGCCATGAAGAAATACCAGTTCACCCACACGATCGCCGCAGTACCGGCTGCAAGAACCAACCATTCGTTAGCCTGCAATCCCAACATTCCGACCTCGCCGATTCGATGATCTCGCTACTTGCTCTCCTGGATCCGTGAATGCAGCACCCTTGCGATGCATACCCGGGAGGGGTATCCGCCCGATAACAGTCTATATACCCCCTACCCCTATGTCAAGCTCAGGACGAGGAACCGCTGCTACCGTCGAGCGGTGGTGCTGCTAATTGGTCGGCTTCCCGACCGCCCAAAGGCCGAAGGGCGCGGGCATTGCCCGGGCGAATCATCTAGAAGCATGAATCACGCACAGGATCGGTGAGGGACTGTTCAGTGCGGCCGCCGCCGCGATAAGCACCCGTGAGTCGAAGTGGTGCGAAGTCCGCTTCCCGAGCACCGGCCGCTCGAACGTGTTGCACGACGCCGACCCGTCATCCCTCTCGGTGACCGGAATAGCTGTTGCATCGATCGCACTGCTTTCCAGCTTGGGGCTATGATTCTTCGGCATGTCGCGCCCGCCCGTTTAAGGCGGCTTACTACAATTCAGAGACCTCCCTATGCGCATGAAACTCACGGCAGGTGTAATCGCTCTATTCGGCATCGCTTGCACGGGGAGGGACAGCGGCCCGCCAGATGACACGGCGTCATTACGGGTTGGTGATTCGGCGACGGCGCGTGGCGCGCAGGCGGTCACTGCCGCCTTACGCGACTCCACTGGTAAGGAGCTCGGCACGCTGACACTCCGCGATGACACCGGCGGTGTTGCGGTGTCCGGCCGGCTGCGTGAATTACCCCAGGGCAATCACGCAATCCACCTCCACGAGACTGGCCGGTGCGAGCCACCGTTCGAATCGGCGGGGAGCCATTGGAATCCCACAAACCGCCAACACGGCACGGAGAATCCGCAGGGTCCGCATTTTGGCGATCTCCCCAACCTCATCGTCGACGCTGATGGATCTGTAGCTGTTCAGGCTACTACGGCCGGCGGCACGCTCCGCGGGGTCAGTGCGCTCCTCGACGCCGATAGCGCCGCTATCGTCATCCATACGCAGCCTGACGACAATCGCACCGATCCGGCGGGCGGAGGCGGGAACCGGATCGCCTGCGGCGTGGTCAGCGCTTCTTCCTAGGCTGCAGAAGTGGTCCGAGCCGGCCGCGTAGCGCGCTCCAGCCGGCTATGTCACCTACACCGGGAGACGTAACCCGTGCTTATCCAACTGACCGTCGTACCCCTCGGGGGCGACATACACCTGAGCGACGAGATCGCCGAGGTCCTCAAGATCGTCGATGATTCCGGGCTTCCCTATCAGCTCACGCCTTCCGGAACCTGCATAGAAGGTGAATGGAAGGAAGTGATGGACCTGGTGCGCCTATGTCATGAGCGAGTGCGCCGCAATTCGCAGCACGTCATAACAACCATCAGGATCGAGGACGATCAGGGAGCTACGGACAAGCTTCGTCGGAACATCAAGTCCGTCGAAGAAAAGGCTGGCCGAAAGCTGGGACGAGCGGAGCGGCGCGCACCTGCGTGATTCGGACCACCTTGATAGCGGGAAAGGGGAAATGGGAAAGGGGAAACGACCCACGCAGGTTCCTGTCTAACAGGCAACGGGATGCGTCATTCCGGAGCGCGTGCATGCAAGCCACTCGCCTAACCTGTGGTCGGATTAGAATGCCAGAGCACGGCGAAGAAGTGGCAGGTGCTTCCGGCGACGACGAACAAATGCCACAGAGCGTGTCCGTAGCGGAATTTCCCGTCCGTCGCGTAGAAGTACACACCGCCGGTGTAACAGAGCCCCCCGGCAACCAGCCACGCCAACCCTGCCGGTGAAACGCTCGCTATGAGCGGTCGAATCGCGATCACGACCAGCCAGCCCATGCACAGGTAGAACAGCGTGGAGAGTCGCGGGAACCGGAAGCCAAGGGTGCACTTTGCGGCGATCCCGAAAAATGCGAGGGCCCAGATGGCTACGAGCAGCACCCAACCCCACGTCCCACGCATAACGCCGAGCGTGAATGGCGTATATGTGCCGGCGATCAGGATGTAGATGGCGGAGTGGTCGATCACCCTGAACGCGCGCTTGGCACCGCTAACCGGTAGCGAGTGGTACAGGGTGGATGCGAGGTAGAGAAGCACCAGCGCGGCACCAAAAACGGTGACACCAACGATTTGCCATACATCCCGCGGCCCGGAGCCAGCAAGCAGCAGAAGCGGGAGTGCGGCCGTAGCGGCCAGCAGACCGGCGCCATGCGTAATGCTGTTGGCTATCTCTTCACCAAGCGACTGAGGCCGGTCGTTCATTCCACCACTCTCCATTTCGAGCGCCTGCGCACGATCTGCAAGTTCACATGCGCAAAGCGTGACGGCAATGAGAGGCGGCAATGGCCACCGTAAAGTCCTCCCTACCCGGCCTATTTCGATGCCCCGCTGACCCCACGCCGGGCGTTGCCAGCGAATGACCACCAAGGCAGATTAGCTGCGATAAATTTCCAAACTTCAATGGGAGCCGTCCTAACCAAGGAGAGCCCCGCATTGCTGCCTGAGGACTTCATGCGTACGATCGTCATCGCGCTCGCTACCGTCACCCTTGCATCGCAATCGGTGAACGCGCAGGACAAAGGCCCTAACGCTGGCGCCGAAGTTCGCGGCGTCGTTCGTCCGGCCGATCCGCCTGATCTCGCGCGCGTTCCCGCGGCGCACCGGCCGGCAGTCGAGCGCACTCTCAATCAGCTGCGCGACGCCACACTGGGAAGCGCGGTTCTCTCGCCGCCGATCGGTTATGACCTCAAGCCGCTCCTGTTCGGCTACGCGCCGATAAAAGCCATCTCGGCGAAACCCCCGCTTGCCGCGCGCGTAACGGGGCAAATCTACTGGCAAACCTACCAGCCCGGGCTCGACCGCGTCGCACCGACGCCGGTAGCCATGTCCGCATTCGACGTAATCACGAACGACATAACGCCGATATGGAAGGAGAAGTGGGGGAGGGATGCACAAGGGCAAATGTACTGGGAGCCGGAGCGCGACGGCGAGCGAGGAGGATTCCCCTACCACAACAGCGACCTGGTGGTGATGACCCACATTCAACGCCCACTGATCATCCCCGTCGCGAAGGAGAGAGTGCTTCGTCACGAGCTTTCGGAACACCGAAAGGAGCTCGAAGAGATCCACCCGAGCCAGACCGACCTTGTAGCAGTTTCGAAAGGCTGCATCAGGGAGGTCGAGGGGCTGCTTGGTTCCCTATCCGCCGCGGAGCTTGCCGAGCCCGCATATATCTCTCTGGTTGCCCCTCCGGGAACGCGATCGGGTCGGCGCTGCACGCTGACCGTAGCTGAAAACGCGCAGCATGCTCGCCGCATCATGGTCGAGAATCCGGATTTCTTCGATCCGAGCCTGCCGATTACAGCAGTGCAGCTAATCGTGGTGGACTACGCGCGGCTCGGAAAGAGAACCGGGCGCGGCTGGCGACTCGCAGCCTCCGAGCGTATCCGGAACGAGCTCGATTATACCTCGATCTCGAAGCTGCTCGAGGTGCGCTGAGTTTCGGGAATCGGGAATCGGGAATTGGGAATCGTCGGCAGACACTATCGTGCGGCCACATTTCCCGTTTCCCCTTTCCCCTTTCCCATTTCCCTCTTCCCGATTCCCAATTCCCCGATTTCCGATCCCGATTCCCGATTCCCTATTCCCGATTCCCGACCTCTGAAACCATCCGCGCCTTCCGCCGTATGGGCAACCCATAGGAATCGAATGGCGCCCCGGCACACCGTCCTCGCTGTCTCCTCATGGATTGCGTTCCCCGGCCGCCAGCGTACTCTCATATGGGTAATCAATAGGAAGGCTCCATGTCCGCCAAGCTCGGCGCCAAAGAGGCTAACCTGGCCGTCATCATTGCGACGGCCCTCGACGTCACCAGCCTTCAGCAAGGCCACGCCTTTGTCGAGGTGTCGTCATGAGCCGCCTCCGTGCTGCCTTCGCGCGCTTGGCCGGCCTTTTCGCCGGACGCCGGGCGGACGACGACCTCCATGAGGAGCTGCGCGCCCACGTCGAGATGGCGACAGCCGAGTACGTAAGGCGGGGGATGGACCCGGCTGGTGCGCACCGCAAGGCACTTCTCGAATCGGGTGGCGTGGATCAGGCCGCGGACGCAATACGCGATCAGCGCGGCCTCCCATGGATCGAGAGCGCGGTGTCCGACATTCGCTATGCTTTGCGCTCGCTCCGCCTGAGCCCCGCTTTCACTCTGGTCGTCGTCGTGACTCTGGCGCTAGGCATCGGCGCCAACACAGCGATCTTCAGCGTCGTCCAGGGCGTAATGTTGAAGCCCCTGCCCCACCGCTCCGGGGACCGGTTGGTTTACCTTCGGCATTCAATGGAAGGTCCGGGCGGTGAAAACATTGCCTTTTCCGTCCCCGAGGTCCGCGACTTCCGCGAAGGCGCGCCCTCGCTGGCCGGTATTGCCGAGTTCTCTCCGTGGACGCTCGTGTATCAGGGGGACGAAGGCGCCGTGCGGATCGACGCGGGCCTGGTGACCGGAAACTATTTCGAGGTCATGGGGCTCAGGCCCGTGCTCGGACGCCTGACGAATCCGAGCGACGACGGGCCGGGAGTGCCGCCGGTGATGGTGCTGACCCACGAAAGCTGGACGAATCGCTTCGGGAGCGATTCGAGCATCGTAGGCCGACAGCTACGCCTCGACAACGTCCCGGTCACGGTCATCGGTGTGCTTCAGCCCGCGCCATTCTTCCCGGGCGGGGTGGAAGCGCTAGTCAACATGGTGATCAGCGATCACCATGTAAGCGCGATGATGGTAGAGGGACGCACCCACCGCATGACGGAGATGGTAGCGCGCCTCGCCCCTGAAGCCAGCCTCGAGTCGGTGCGAAGCGAAGTCGCCGCGGTCACCAGTCGGGTCAAGGCTGAGTACAAGGACGCCTACGACCCGGGCTCCAACCACCGCGTGGAGGTCTTGCCCTTCCGCGACGCCCTCAACGAACGCGCGCGCCTTACGCTGCTGCTGCTCATGGGTGCCGCCGCTTTCGTACTGATCATTTCCGCCGCCAACGTCGCCAACCTGACGCTCATGCGAGGGGTCCGCCGCGAGCACGAGCTCGTTGTGCGCGCCGCACTGGGCGCCGGCGTTGCCCGGTTGCGGCGACTGCTCCTTGCAGAAAATCTCGTACTGGCGGTGATCGGCGGAGCCCTCGGCATAGCCATCGCCGTCGGCGGCGTCAAGCTCCTCACGTCGCTCGTGGGGCGATATTCGCCGCGTGCCAGCGAGATCCGCCTCGACTCCGTTGCTCTTGCATTCACGCTGGCGCTCTCGCTGCTGGTAGCACTCGTGCTCTCGTTCCTCGGCACGTTGCCGAGGGAAGGGAGCTTCGCGTCAAGAATCCTGGCGGGTTCGCAACGGATGAGCGGGGGCTTGCGCAAACTTCGCCTTCAGCGCGTCCTGGTCATCGTGCAGATCGCCGTGTCGGTGGTGCTCCTCGCGGGCGCCGGCCTGCTGACGCGAACGATGATCCGCCTCTCCGATGTGGAGACTGGCCTGCGGACCGAGGAGGTCCTCACAATGCAGGTAAACCTGCTCACGCCGGCCGAGTTGCTAGGTGATCCAGGCGCGGATGCGGGTGCCAAGCAGCGTTATGATCGCATGCGCGACGGGATCGCGGCTCTCCCCGGCGTGTTGGAAGTTGGCATAGGCTCGCCCTTGCCGCTGAGGCGGTCGGGAGTGGCGTTCGAGGTCAAGGCGGAGAACAAGCCGCTTGGCGTAGGGGAGGCAATGCCTCGAAGCGAGCTACGCACAGCCAACGCGGAGTTCTTCAGCGCGGCAGGGATTCCGCTGGTGAAGGGCAGACCGTTCGCCAGCACGGATCACATGGGCTCCGGCAAAGTGGTAATCATCAACGAGACGCTGGCCGAGCGGTTGTTTCCCGGGGAGGATCCGTTAGGGCAGCGGATCGCCTGGACCGGCGATGTGCTGCGTTTCACCCCGATCAGCGGAGAATGGCGTACGGTAGTGGGCGTCGCCGGAAACACCCGCGACGGCGGACTCGATGCGGAGTCGAGGCCGGTGGTGTGGACACCCTTCACACAGATGCTGGCGCTGGGCGGCGGCCTGGTCATCCGCGCCGACAGCAACGTCGCCGCACTGGTGCCAGCCGCCACGCGCATCATAAGAGGCATTGCGCCTTCGGCACCCATCGAGAATGTAATGACGATCGCTCAGATCAAGGACCAGAGCGTCTCGCCCCGCCGCCTGAACGCCATACTCATCTCCTCGTTCGGAATTCTGGCGGTGCTGGTCGCATCGGTGGGGATCGCCGGCGTGCTCGCCTTTTCGGTGAGCGCACGTACGAACGAGATAGGCATCCGCATGAGCCTCGGCGCTGACAGCGCAAGGGTTCAGCGCATGATCCTTGGCGAAGGCGGCAGGCTGTTGGCGATCGGGCTGCTGCTAGGTGTTGCCGGCGCCTATCTGTCGGCGGGGGTGATCCAGGGTCTGCTCTTCGGCGTAGCGCCGCACGATCCGACGACCTTCATAGGCGTAGCGGTGGCGATGGCGGCAATCGGGCTGGCCGCATGCTGGATCCCTGCATTACGCGCGGCGCGCATCGACCCGGCGATTACCATGCGTGCGCAGTAGGCTGTTCCGGTTCAGAAGCGGTACCCGACGCCGGCCTGCACGCTTCGCGGCGCACCCGGCGTGTAGTGCAGTTCCGTGACCCCTTGCATCTCACCGGGGAGCCGCGACGTGGTGGCGAACTGCGCTTCGTTCCACGCGATGCCGAACAGGTTGTCGATCGTCAGGAAAAACCGGGCGTTTCGCGCGTGGACCTCCGCGTGCAGCTCCCATACCGTGAAGCCGAGGGCACGCACGGCGCCGTTCTCGGAGGCCGCGCGGCTGGCTACGTGCCTCACGCGCAGATTGGCTCCTCACCAAGGCGGTCGTCCACCCTGAAGCGGAACAGGTCCGCGCGCAGTCCCAGATCCATGTGAACGCGAGAGCCGAGTTGCAACCCGAGCCGCGCCCACTGCGCGAGCTGAGACTGCCTGTTGTACGCGTCCACGACGGTCGATAGGCGCGTCCGCTCACGCTATGGACCAGCATGGGAGTGAGGGAAAGCGCCGCGATCCGCAAACGGAACGTCACTAGCTGGGTAGCGTCTCTGACGAACAGCGTTTCGGGCGCGAAGCCAAGCCGCGTCGCGATCAGCTGCGCGGGGAGCGAGGGAACCGAAACGACGAATGCGCCTGAGGGACTGGTCGATACACCGAGACGCGCCGGTCCGGCGGTCGCCGTGACGGTAACGTGCTCGAGCGCTTCTCCCCCCGCCGCGCTTCGCACGACCCCGCGCACGGCGGCCTGCGCTTCGGCGACTCGTGTATCTCCTGCATGAAATATCAGGAACAGGACGGTCGCCCATTTCGCGGGCCTCGCGAGGAAGCCAACGATATTCATTAGAGCGCGGGCGGCACGCGGTGAGTGGCTCGGGGACTGACTCAATAGCAATAACCGCTCATGGCCGCCAGAGACCCGGTCTGCCGCGTGATTCCCCCATGGGCGCGCCCGTTCATTTTCACGTAAATTCGGCTTGTATGACGACGACTCTTCTGGTGTTTCTGCTCACCGGTGCGGTGGTCGCCGCGGCCGGAACCGTCCTGGCGCGCAACGGCGACGTGATCGCCGCGCGCACGAAGCTAGGCGGACTCTTTGTGGGCTCCCTGTTCCTGGCGTTGGCCACCTCCCTTCCCGAGCTCGCCACGGACATTGCGGCTGTCCGGTTCGGCGCGCCAGATCTCGCCGCGGGCGACCTGTTCGGCAGCAGCATGGCCAACATGCTCATCCTCGCGCTCATCACCCTGCTGCCGTTGGGACGCGAGCTTTTTGCCAGGGCGACGATCGACCATGCGCTCTATGCGTCACTTGCCATCATCTTGACGTGCATTGCCGCCGCGATCACGCTTGTACAGCCTCGCGCGACGGTACTGAACGTGGGGTTCGGATCCATCGTGATCCTCGTCGTGTACCTCGTCGGTGCACGAGCGATCTATCGCCACACGATGATCGCGCGGGAGGCAACGGCGACTGTGGAGATGACCGCCGGTCCGGAGCAGCCGGCCGTCTCGCCGGAACCAGCCCTAACGACGGCGCAGCAGCTCCCACCGCTTCGTCCGGCGATTATCCGATTTGTGATTGCATCGCTCGTGGTGCTCATCGCGGCACCGCAATTCGCCGATACGGCCAACGAGATCGCAGTGATCACCGGACTCGGCACGACATTCGTCGGTACGTGGCTGGTAGGGCTTGCGACCTCGCTACCCGAGCTCGTCACCTCGATCGCGGCAGTCCGGCTCGGTGCGTACGACCTCGCCGTCGGCAATCTGTTCGGCAGCAACACCCTGAACATGACGCTTTTCGTGATCCTCGACGCCGTGCATCGTGGGCCGATCCTCGCGGACATCGAGCAGGCTCACGCGGTATCCGCGCTCGTAGCCATCGCGCTCATGGGCATGGGCCTCGCCGCGCTGGTTTTTCGGGCAAAGGGGCGATGGGGACTGCTGGAGCCGAGCGGCGGCGCGATGCTTCTGATGTATATGGGTGGGCTGGCGCTGGTGTACGCGAGCACCCGGTGACCGCCACACGTGCGGGCTCGATGGACCAACGGGGTCCGAAGAAGAAAGCGCCGGGACCGGTAAAGGTCCCGACGCGTCCAACGGCGGTTTACAACCAGCTATTTGTTAGAGCGGGCGACGGGACTCGAACCCGTGACGTCCAGCTTGGGAAGCTGGCATTCTACCACTGAATTACGCCCGCAGATTGTAACAATGTAGAGCCACAGGTCGGGATTGAACCGACGACCGCTCGATTACGAATCGAGTGCTCTACCACTGAGCTACTGTGGCATCGAGGTACATGCCCTGGCGCGGACTCGAACCGCGACGCCTTTCGGCACCACCCCCTCAAGATGGCGTGTCTACCAATTTCACCACCAGGGCGCTGCATCGGTGCGCGCAAGTGCGATTTCTCGCGCTCCCTTCGCCCCGCTGCTGCTCTTGCTGC
>JBGTNB010000563.1:0-2314 GCA_041743285.1 Gemmatimonadaceae bacterium | reverse complement strand
GTCGAACAAGTCGAGCAGGCGCGGCGTGAGGCGGAACGCGCACGCGAGGCGGCGGCTCGGAAGGCTGCATGATTACGATTGGATCGCTCTCGTTTGCGGCTTGGTGGATGCTGCCGCTGCTGCTGCTGTTGCCGGTCTGGTGGCTGGTTCGTCGCCGTCGGCGCCCGCCGGCGATCGTCTTCTCACGGACCCACGTGCTGGCCCGCGGTCCGCGCGCCGGCCGCGCCATCACCCGCTCGCTGTTCATTCTCCGAAACCTGCTTCTTGCTTCGCTGGTACTGGCACTCGCCCGCCCCCGGTCGGGCGCACGGGCGGAGAGCATAACGAGCGAAGGGATCAACATCGTGCTGGCCATCGACATTTCCAGCTCGATGCTCGCCGAAGACTTTCAGCCACTCAACCGGCTGGAAGTGTCCAAGGACAAGGTGAAGAGCTTCGTCGCCGGACGGCAGAGCGACCGGATCGGGATAGTGGCGTTCGCCGGCGAGGCCCTGACGCAGGTGCCGCTGACGACCGACTACCCGGTCGTCATGGCGTCGGTGGACAACCTGCAGGCCGGGCAACTCGAGGATGGGACGGCGATCGGTACCGCGATCGCCACTGCGGCCAATCGGCTCCGTGAGACCCCCGGCGATTCGCGTGTAATGATCCTGCTTACCGACGGCGAGAACAATCGAGGGTCCATTGATCCCCGCACCGCGGCGCAGGCCGCCGCGGCGTTCGGAGTGCGCATCTATACGATCGGGGCCGGAAGCATGGGCACCGCGCCGGTGCCGGTCGGACGTGGGTTGTTCGGGCTGCGATACGAAAATCGTCCGGTGCGCATCGATGAGCCTCTTCTGCGCGAAGTCGCACGCCTCACCGGGGGCAGGTACTTCCGCGCCGTCGACGCCGCCGCCCTCCAGCGCATCTATGAACAGATCGATGCCCTTGAGCGCGCCCCGGTACGCGTGCAGCGCTACATCGATTACGCCGAGCTCTATCGCTGGCCTCTGGGGCTGGCGCTGCTGGCCCTGATCGGTGAAATAGCGTTGCTTGCCTGGCGAGGTCCCCTGCCATGAGCGGGCTATTCGCCCTGCCCTGGGCACTGCCGTTGGCGCCAGTGCTAGCGGTCGCCGCCGCGCTGCTCGTGTTGCGCGCCGCGCACCATCGCTCGCGCCGCATGGAGCGAATGGCGGAAAGGTCGACGCTCGACAGGATTGCGCCGGCACGACGGAGTCCGCGATGGCGCGCGACGCTTCTCGGCCTGGCGGCGGCACTGGCCGCGGTCGCTTTCGCCGGACCACAGTGGGGAACCGAGCGTACCATCGTCAGAAGCGAAGGCGCCGACATCGTCCTCGCGCTGGACGCCTCGCTCTCGATGCTGGCCGAGGATGTGGAGCCCAACCGCCTGACGAGGATGAAGCGAGAGGCCACGCAGCTGATCGCCAGTTCCGCCGGAGACCGCTTCGGGATAATAGCGTTCGCTGGCCGCAGCTACATTCTCACGCCGATGACCGTCGATCGCGGTGCCCTCGGCCTCTTTCTCGACAATCTCGATCCGAATGTGGTAGGGCAGGGAGGTAGCTCGCTCGCGCGCACGATCCGCCAGGGCGTCGAGCTGCTGCTGCTGACCAAGGGTGGCGGCGATCGGGCGCTGATCGTCATGTCCGATGGGGAGGCGTTCGACGACGAGGAAGACCTGGTGGCGGCGGCCAGGCGTGCGCGCGAAGCCGGTGTAGCACTGGTGACCGTCGGCTATGGAACGCCCGATGGAGCGACCATTCCGGTGCCGGTCGGGCGAGGAGTCGAGCTCAAACGAGACGAGAACAATCAAGTGGTCGTGACGCGATACAATGAACAACTACTGCGAACAGCGGCGGAGGGTGCCGGCGGAACGTTCGTACCGGCGACCTCAACCGATAAGGCCGCACGCATTCGTCAGGCGTTGGCGAATCTCGAGCGCGAACAGCGTCAGTCCGACGTTGGCCGGGAACGGACGCAGCGCTATCAGCTCTTCCTCCTGCCTGCGTTGCTGCTGGTGCTGCTGGATACGTGGCTTGCGGAGCGTCGCATGCGGCGGGGGTCCGTTCCAGCTATGGCGGTCGCCTCAGCCGCGGTGGCGCTAATCGTCATGCTCGCGCCCGCGGTGGCCGTCGCCGCGCCTGACGACGCCGAGCGCCACTACAACGCCGGCCGGTACGCCGAAGCGGCCGCGGTCTGGCAAAGCGAGATCGCCGGCGGGGACACGTCTGCCAGAACATTTTACAACCTCGGTACCGCGCTTCTCAAAGCGAAGAAGGCCGACGAAGCGATCGAGGCGCTCGAGCGCGCC
>JBGTNB010000562.1:0-2496 GCA_041743285.1 Gemmatimonadaceae bacterium | reverse complement strand
CCTGCTTTCCTTTCTCATGACCGGGATTCTCGTGAGTATCGGCAGCCGGCGTGAGCGAGTATACGGCGACCGGGCCACCGATCCGGTCGCGGTCGCGGCGTGAGAATCCTTTTCGCCGGAGGGGGAACTGGGGGCCATCTTTACCCGGGACTGGCGATAGCGCGTGCGCTGGTAGAGCTGGAACCCGGTGCCACCCCGTACTTCATAGGTGCCAGGCGCGGAGTGGAGCGCGATATTCTGCCGCAGACGATCTTTCCGCATCTGCTGCTCGACCTGCATCCGCTGTATCGGCTGCAGCCGTGGCGCAACTGGCGCACCGCGTGGGGGCTGATGGGATCGTGGAAGGAGCTCGATAGGCTTGTTGCCAGGGAGCGGCCCGCCGCTCTGGTGGCTACCGGCGGGTACGCGTCAGGCGCGGCCCTCGCTTTCGCCCGCCGGCGGCGCATCCCCATTGTGCTCCAGGAACAGAACAGCTACCCCGGCCTGACGACGCGCCTGGCCAGCCGCACGGCGCGAGAAATCTACCTCGGCTACGGTGAGGCGGCCGAGCATTTGTCGCCGCGCGCCGGAGCATGGGTAGGTGTCACTGGAAATCCCATTGAGCCGCCACCGGTGAATCGTCCGCCTCGCGCCGTGGCGCGCGCGCACTGGGAATTTGCCGACGATGCTGCGCCGGTGCTGCTCATCTTCGGTGGCAGCCAGGGGGCTCTGGCACTCAATCAGGCAGTGTCGGACTGGATGGATTCGGGACTGCCCGAATCGCTGTACGTCATCTGGGCGACAGGATCGGCGAGCCACGCCGCATTCGCGCGACACGCCGGGCCGCGTGTGCGCGTGGTTCCTTATCTCTCGCCGATTGCCGATGCGTACGCCGCGACCGACCTCGCCCTGACACGTGCTGGTGCAATCACCGCCGCCGAGCTTTGCGCGTGGGGCATTCCCGCGGTTCTCGTACCGCTTCCCACCGCGGCGGCTGATCACCAGACGGCAAATGCGCGCGCGCTCGCCATTGCCGGCGCCGCTGTGATGCTCGAGCAGCGTGACCTTTCGATTGAACGACTGGATGTCGAGCTGCGATCTCTGCTGGGCGACAAGCAGCGACGCGCATCGCTCGCATCGGCGGCGCTCGAGCGTGGACGGCCCGACGCGGCGCGCGAGATCGCGTCGCGCATCCTGCGGCTCATAGCCAGCGACAGTTCGCATTGAGCCGGTACGGCGCGCGAGGGTATATTCCCTCCCGCCCGTCATGTCGCTTCTCTCCGAGTCATCTCAACCCGTCCATTTCGTCGGCATCGCTGGTGCCGGCATGTCCGCGCTGGCCGAGCTGCTGCACCGGCGCGGCGCTCGCGTCACCGGATGCGATGCCAATCTCGCCAACGCGCCCGACCTGCAGCGCCTGGGAATTACTGTCTACGGCGGGCACGCTAGTGCACACGCGGATACCGCTGGGGCGCTCGTCGTAACTTCGGCAATGCCGCGCGACCACCCGGAGATCGCTCGCGCTCGTGAACGCGGCATTCCAGTTATCCGGCGTGCCGAAGCGCTTGCCGAAGCGACGGCGGGAGGCGATGTCGTCGGAATCGCCGGCACGCACGGCAAGACTACTACGACTGTGATGACAACGGAGGTGCTACGCTCGGCGGGTTTGAATCCGACCGGCATCGCTGGTGGGCGGGTGGGTGCCTGGAACGGAAATCTGCAGCTCGGAGGTGAGCGCCTTTTCGTCGTCGAGGCGGACGAATACGATCGTTCCTTTCTTGCATTGACGCCAACGGTTGGCGTGGTGACGAACGTCGAGGCCGATCACCTCGATATCTATTCGGATCTCGATGACATTCGGAACGCGTTCGCGCAGTTTCTGGCACCGTCGCACGCAATCGTGCTGTGCGATGATGATGCGGGCGTGCGGTCGCTCGAGCTTCCGCGCGGCCGGCAGGTGATCCGTTATGCCATCCGTTCGCCGGAAGCAAGGCTGCGCGCCGCGGGAGTTCGATCAGTGGATGGCGGTGCCGCGTTCGCCGCCGTATTCGACGATGAGGAAGTATGCACGGTCCGGCTGCGCGTTCCCGGCGAGCATAACGTGTTGAACGCGCTGGCCGCGCTCGGCAGTGGGCTGGCCCTCGGCGCTGATCCCAAGCGTATGGCCGAGGGACTGGCGTCGTTCACTGGAGTAGAGCGTCGTTTTCAACGTATCGGGGAGATAAGGGGTGTGATGGTAATCGATGATTACGCGCACCACCCGACCGAGATTCACGCGACGCTCGCCGCGGCGCGGTCCGCCTATCCAGGGCGTCGAATCGTGGCCGCCTTTCAACCGCACTTGTTTTCGCGAACAAGGGATTTCGCCCGCGAGTTCGGCGAAGCGCTGGGACTTGCCGACGCCACCTATCTCACGGAGATCTATCCGGCGCGCGAGCAGCCCATCGCCGGCGTCACCGCCGGGCTGATCGCCGATGCGGCAACGGCGGCCGGCCGTCCGGTAACCTGGCTCGGCAC
>JBGTNB010000561.1:0-11477 GCA_041743285.1 Gemmatimonadaceae bacterium | reverse complement strand
CGGCGATCTGCTCATCCTGGCATTCGGACAATCGCCGGCCGCGGTGTTCGGCATGCTGCTCGAGGGCACGTGGGGGAACGCCTACGGATTCGGCCAGGTGCTGTACAAGGCGACGACGCTCATCTGTACCGGCCTCGCCGTGTCGGTCGGACTACGTGCGGGGCTGTTCAACATCGGGGCCGAGGGCCAGCTCGCGGCCGGCGCATTCGCCGCCGCGCTTGCCGGCCTCTGGCTCCCGTCAGGCACACCCGCGCTGCTCGCTGTGCCGATCGCCATCGGAGCGGCAATGCTGGCCGGAGGCGCCACCGGATTGGTACCTGGCGTGCTCAAGGCTCGGTTCGGTGCACACGAGGTGATCGTGACGATCATGCTCAATTTCATTGTGCTGGCGCTCCTCAACTGGGTGATCGCCTCGCACCTTCATGTGCCCGAGACACTGCATACGCCCGAGATCGTGGCCGGAAAGGTGCCTCGTCTCTCGGCGCTCGTCCCCGCCTTCCACGGGTCGGCGGCGAACTTCACGATTATCGTGGCTCTAGCCGCATCGCTAGGCGTATACTGGCTGCTGTTCCGCTCCCGCATGGGATTTGACCTTCGGGCCACGGGGTTACAGCCGGACGCGGCGGAATACGGTGGAATACGGATCCGGCGAGTCTGGATCTGGGCGATGACACTCTCCGGCGCGCTGGCCGGGCTCGGTGGAATCAACTTCGTGCTCGGATACAAGCACTACTACGAAGAGGGGCTGGCCGGCGGATTCGGATTCCTTGGCATTGCCGTGGCTCTCGTGGGCCGCAATCACCCGCTGGGAATCGTGCTGGCCGCACTGTTCTTTGCAACACTCTCGCAAGGCGGTTTGGCGATCAACGCGCTGGTGCCCAAGCAGTTCGTCGAGGTGTTGCAAGGCGTCGTCATACTCGCGGTCGCCGCGGCCGTCCCCGAAGTCCGACGCCTGCTGCGCGCCAGTGCGGCAAGAATGGGGGGGACGGCATGAACGTGTCCGACCTCGCCGCCCAAATGATCCGCATCGCCATTCCGTATCTCTTCGCGGCGTCAGGCGGGGTGCTGGCGGAGCGCGCCGGCGTGGTGAGCCTGGCCTTGGAAGGATTCATGCTTACCGGCGCATTCGCCGCGGCGGTAGGAAGCTGGATGACCGGTGATCCGTGGCTCGGAATCCTGTGTGGCGTCGTCGCCGGCGCTCTTTTCGGGTTGCTGCACGCCGTGGCGTGCATCCGATTTCGCGCCGACCAGATCGTTGCCGGAATCGCCATCAATCTGCTGGTGATCGGCCTTACGCGACTGGGACTGCAGCTCGCCTTCGACAGCTCCTCCAATTCGCCTAGGGTGGAAGGATTTGCCGCGGAGACCGGTTCGAGTGGCCTGCTTCTGGCCACTCTGCAGAATCCGCTGGTGATCGCCGGACTGCTCATCGTTCCGGTACTTACGTGGGTCATGTATCGCACGCCGTTTGGATTGCGCGTGCGCGCGGTGGGCGAGCATCCAGCCGCGGCCGAGTCGGTTGGCGTCAGGGTAAGACCTGTGCGTTATGCCGCCGTGGTGATGTCGGGGGTGCTGGCATCATTGGGCGGTGTGTACCTCGCGCTGGACCAGCATCAGTTCACCGACAACATGACGGCGGGCCGCGGGTTCATAGCGCTGGCTGCCGTGATTTTTGGGCGGTGGGATCCGGCCCGCGCCGGGCTCGCGTGCTTTCTGTTTGCCGCGGCGGAAACGCTGCAAATCGCGCTGCAGGGCACCCAGTCGGTGCCGTCGCAGTTCGTGCAGATGATTCCATATGTCCTGACCATCGTCGCCCTGACAGGACTGGTCGGGCGCTCGATCCCACCCGCGGCCCTCGGACGCGCTGAGTAGGGCGGTGTGACCTCGACGCTTCCCGATAGACAAGCGCCGCCGGCGCCTAATGACGGCGGCATGGCTCGGCTGTACGTGCTGATGGCCACCGCGTTCCTGGATATGGTCGGGGCGTTGATGGTCATTCCGCTCCTGCCGTTCTATGCAGATACGATGGGGGCAAGTAAGTTCGAGGTAGGGATACTCGTTTCATCGTTCTCGGCGGCGCAGCTGTTGAGCGCTCCGCTGTGGGGACGGGTCTCCGACCGGTACGGACGCAAGCCCACGCTGTTGATAGGGCTCGGAGCTTCAGTCGTCGCGTATGTAGTGTTTGCCTTCGCCGACACATTCTGGCTGCTACTTGTGTCGCGTATCGTCCAGGGAGGCGGCGGCGGGACCGTCGGGGTGATTCAGGCCTACGTCGCCGATGCGGTGGCGCCCGGAAAGCGCTCCAAGGCGTTAGGTTGGCTGTCGGCGGCTACGAATGCCGGCGTGGTGCTCGGACCGGTGATCGGATCCGCCGCAGCGCGCTGGGGGACGGCAGCGCCGGGACTGCTCGCCGCCGCGCTGTCATTGGTGAACATGTTCTTCGCATCCAGATATCTCATCGAGTCGCACGGGGTGGATGCGCGAAACAAGGCCAAGACCGCGCGCTCGCCATGGCAGATGGTCGTTCGCGTCGCTGCCCACTGGTACGAACCACCTTCGCGATTGATCTGGATCTACGCCGTCGCGATCGGCGCGTTCTACGGGGTGACCGCCTATCTGGTGTTCTTCCTCCAGCAGCAGTTCGGCGTGGACGAAGGTACCATCGGTTTCTTCTTCGCCTATATGGGCGGGCTGAGCGTTCTCATTCGCATCTGGCTGCTAGGTTGGGTGGTCGACAGGCTCGGCGAGCCGCGCACGGTGCGTCTGGGGGCGGTGCTGCTGGCACTGGGGCTGGGGCTGACTCCGTTCACGACGACGCTGCCGGTACTGGCGATGACCGTCGCGCTCATCCCGTTAGGTACGGCGTTCACCTTTCCGGCGGTCACCGCGCTTCTGTCGCAGGTCATTGGCGATCATGAGCGCGGAGTGTACATGGGAGTGCAGCAGACATACGGCGGCATTCTGCGGGTGATCTATCCGTTGTACGCAGGCTGGGCGTGGGAGTACTTCGGCGGCGCGAAGGTTCCGTTCATCACCTCGGCGATCTTCGTGCTCAGTACGCTGCTGCTGGGTCGCGGAATGGAGAAGTACAAGAAAACTGGGCACTAGCTGCGGAAGCGGTAAGAAGGCGGTAAGGCTTCGTTGGCGTGCTTGGGACGCTGCACCCGTGGCACGCTCGCTGCGCGCTATTAGCCAGAAAGCATCTGACTTGGAGGTATCCATGAGACGACTGGCGTTGTTGGCAGCGCTGCTGGCGATTGGGGCGTGCGCCAAGGCGAGCACGAGTACGGCTGGCGGAACCGTCTCGGCGGATGTGGCTAGATCCGTTCCCGACGAAACGTACGCCACACTGCGAGTCGACAATCAGGCGTTCCCCGACATGGCGATCTACGTAATCGAGTCGTCCGGGATGCGGTCGAGAATCGGTACCGCTACGGGCAACACCGTTACCACGCTCCGCATTCCCAACCGGCTGCTGGGGGGAGTGCGGTCGCTGCGCTTTCAGGCGGATCCGATCGGGGGGAACCGTGCGCCGATCTCTGAGGAGATCACCCTCGTCCCTGGGGAAGTCGTCACTCTGACCATTCCGCCGGCCTAATAGAGGGAAGCGGCAGCCAAATCGCGATCGATTATGGAGCCTCACGAGCGAGCGAAGCGTGAGGCCTCGCTTCGCTCGACCTGATGATCCGTGCGCCGCGTCGATAGGTAACGTAGGCATACGCCCACTCCATCAGGACGATCACGCGGTTGCGGAAGCCGGCCAGATACATGATGTGAATGAAGAGCCAGAGCATCCAGGCGAGCCGGCCTCCGAACTTCAACCGGCCGTTGCCGAACTCCGCCACTGCGCGTTCCCGGCCTATCGTCGCAAGATCACCCTTGTTTGTATAACGAAAAGGACGCATTTGGCGTCCGCTAACGGCACGGATCACGTTGCGGGCCGCCCACCGTCCCTCCTGCATGGCGGCGGGGGCGACGCCGGGAACCAGCTCACCATTTTTCTGTTCTACGGCGGCCAGGTCACCGACCACCAGCAGCCCGGCATGACCGGGCACCGACAGATCAGCGTTTACCCGCACGCGACCGGCTTTGTCGAGCGGAACACCCAGCGAGCGGGCGAGCGGCGACGCGGCATTGCCGGCGCCCCAGAACACCGTTCGCGCGGCCAGGAACTCTTCCCCCACCCGCACGCCGCTCGCGTCAATCCCGGTGACCATCGTATTCACCTTCACATCCACACCTAACGCTTCGAGGTCGGCGTGCGCCCGTGCCGACGATCGATCGCTGAATGCGGGGAGCACTCGCGGGCCGGCCTCGAGCAGCACTACGCGAATGTCCGCGGGATCGGCGTTGCGAAATTCGCCGCGCATCCCCAGCCGGGCGATGCCGGGCATGATTCCCGTCAGTTCCACGCCGGTCGGCCCTCCGCCAACGACGACGAACGTGAGCCACGCCTGACGCTCGGCGGCATCCGCGCACTGCTCCGCTTTCTCGAAGGCGATCAGAAAGCGCCGGCGAATCTCCAGCGCGTCGTCTAGAGTCTTGAGTCCCGGCGCGGCTGCTTCCCACCCGTCGTTGCCGAAATAGCTGTGCCTCGCCCCGGCCGCCACGATCAGATAGTCGTAGGAGAGTGGGCCTGCCTCCGTCAGATGCACGACGCGCCGGTCTGGATCCACGCGTTCGACTTCGTCCAGAATCACAGCCGTATTCGGCTGCTTGCGGAGCAGGAACCGGATCGGTTGCGCAATGTCGGCAGGCGAGAGTGTCGCCGTGGCCACCTGATACAGCAGGGGCTGAAAGAGGTGATGGTTTGTGCGATCGATGACCGTTACCGTCACCGGTGCGCTGCGCAGTGCCCGCGCGGCGTACAATCCACCGAATCCGCACCCGATGATGACGACGTGCGGACGGCCCCGCTTAGTCACGGCAAGCGCTGGCGTCATTGTTCGTTATGCGGCATTCTCGCCCGCCGTGGCCCGGCCTTCCAGCCAGCGCGCCGACAGAGTGATGATAAGCGTCAGGCCTATCAGGAGTACGCTGTAAGCCGCGGCGGTCCCGAATGACAGGTCGCGGAGTTGCGCGAGAATCTCGATCGAGATGGGACGGTTAGCCCGCGTATAGAGCACGATGCTGGCAACGAACTCGCCGACCGCCATAACGGCGGCGAGCATCGCGCCGGCAACGAGCCCCGGACGCGCCGCCGGCAGAACGACGCGCCACATGGTGAGCCACCAGGAGGCGCCGAGCCCGCGCGCGGCATCCTCCAGGGACGGATCCATCTGCTTGAGCGAACCTTCAGTCGCGGTGACTACAAGCGGAATTCCGCGCACGAAATAGGCGAGCGGAAGAATGGCGAAGGTCCCAACCAGCAGCACCCGCCCGCTTGCCAGATCGTTCCTGTCGAATGTGGCAACCAGTCCGATACCGATCGCCGTGGCGGGAATGGCCCACGGCAGGGCGACCAGAAGCTCGAGAATACGCCGTCCGCGGAAATTGCGAAGCACTATTAGATAGGCAGCGGCGAAACAGACGATAACGTTTGCGACCGTGGCGATCGCCGCCATCGAGACACTGTTGCGAATCGGCACCCACAGCTGAGGATCGGTCCCCAGGCGGCGAAAGTTGTCGAGCGTGTATGAGGTCGGGAGTATCTGCGTCGTCCACGAGCCTTCCCGCGCGAACGAAATGAGCACCACCATCGCGTGCGGCAGTACGAGCATCGTAACCAACGCGACGCCGAGCACCGGTCCGGCCAACCGCGCGACGCGCGACCGCACGACGACTCGCGACGCTCGCCCCGTGCCGGGCATCACGTACCGCCGGCGTCGCTCGAACCACCGGAACACCATCAACGCCAGCACCGCACTCACCGCAAGCACCGTGGTCTCCACATATGCCAGTCCCATCGCTCCGATCGTCTTGGACGACACGATCTGGGTCGATAGCACCCGCAAGCCGCCGCCGAAGATGTAGGGCGCGCTGAACGAGCCAAGCGAGTTCATGAACACGAGAAGCATGGCGCCGGCGATCGATGGCGTCAGCAGAGGCAGCGTGATACGCGATAGTCGTCGGAACCGCGACGCGCCCAGCCCCGACGCCGCTTCGTCGAGCGAGGAGTCCATCCGTTCCAGCCCGGCGGCGACGAACAGGAAGACGAACACGTACATGGTGTAGGCGTGCACGAATATTATCGCGCCCAGCCCGGTGAGGGTCCACGGTCGCTCCTCGAGACGGAAAACGATCTGGACGACTCGCGTAATGAGCCCAGTTTCGCCGTAAAGAAAGAGAAAAGCAATCACGCCCACCAGCGGCGGCAGCACCGCCGGCAGCGTTGCCACCGCACTGAGCGTACGGCGTCCGCGGAATTCGAAACGGGTCAGGAGAAACGCCAGGGGAATGCCTATCGCCGCAGCCGCCAGCACGGACCACAGCGAAATGACAAGCGTCGTCCATAACGCCTCACGATCCGCCGGACTGTTGACGAATTCGCGCCAGTGCTCGAGTCCACTGGCAAAGCTTCCGGCGATCACCGTGATGTTCGGAAGCACCACCGCCCAGGCAAGCAGCAGGAAAACCGGGAGCGCGAGTGCCCACGTTCCGAGGCCGCGCCAGGCGCGCGGCTCTCCGACAACTGAGGGTACGCCGGTAGCGGTGTGCGGAGTAGGCTCGTGCCGGCGCGGCGTCACGGCGATACGACGGCGACCGGTTCCCGCGCTACGCGTACGCTCACCCGGTCGCCAACTCGGACGTCGCGCTCCGTTCCGTACAGCTCCAGCTTCACGCCGTCCAGCAGCCTTACGTGATAGGCGATCAGCGCGCCGGCGAAGCGACGCTCCGTTACCTCGGCCTGCCATCCGGACGGTGCATCGGGGGAAGCAAACGCCAGAGCGTCGGGACGCAGCACCACCATCACGCTTCCGTCCCGCACGGCCGGCGGCCGCTCGGCCAACAGCCGCCACTCGCGCCCGCCGATTGCCACGGTCACCTCTTTTCCCGCCAGCACGCCCGGCACGAGCGTGGCGTGGCCTATGAATTCCGCGACCGCGCGCGTAGCGGGGCGATCATACAGTTGGTCGGCCGGGCCCACCTGAAGCAGCCTCCCCTGGCGAATGACGGCGACCCGGTCGGCGACGGCGAACGCATCCTCCTGATCGTGCGTGACGAACAGCGAGGTGACGCCTAACCGGCGGAGCGTCGCGCGGAGCTCCTCGCGGGTCGACCGGCGGAGTGTGGGATCGAGATTCGACAGCGGTTCGTCCAGCAGCAGTACACGCGGCTCGATCACCAGCGCACGAGCCAGTGCCACACGCTGCTGCTCACCCCCTGACAGCGACTGCACCTGCCGCTTCACCGCCCCCTCGAGTCCGACGTTGGCGAGGGCGCGTTCCGCCCGGGCTCGCCGCTCGGCGCGGCGGATGCCGCGTGCTTCGAGACCGAACGCGACGTTCTCTCCGACCGACATGTGTGGAAAGAGCGCATAGTGCTGAAAGACCATTCCGAAGTCCCGCCGCTGCGGCGGGAGTGCGGTGATGTCGCGGCCATCGAGGAAGATCCGGCCGCCATTGGGGGTTTCGTAACCGGCGACCATCCGGAGAGTCGTGGTCTTCCCGGAGCCTGACGCGCCTATCAGAGCCATCAACTCGCCAGGCTCGATGTCGAGCGAGAGATCGTCGACGGCGGCATGGGTGCCGAACCGCCGCGTTATTCCCCGTAGCGAGAGCGTACCCGCCCGCTCGTGGTCCGGACCTTCGTCAGGCGAGGTCCGCTCGCCCTTCAGCGCTGGACCGGCGCTCACTGACCCCGGTGTTGGTTGCGAATGCTCGAATCCCAGAATCGCATCCACACATCGAGACTATCGCCAAGAACGGCGCGATCGAGCGACATTGGGGTTATCTGGGCCTGTGCCGTCCGTACCCACTCAGGCAGACTGTCGGCCGGAATGTCGGTGCGTGCGGGAATACGGGTGAACTGCTCGGACGCCGTGATCAAGGCTTCCCGCGATGTGACGAACTCGTAATATGCGCGCGCCTCATCGGGCAGCTCCGTACCCTGAACGAGCGCTATTCCGTCCACGAGAAGCGGCGTGCCGCTCGATGGAAACACGTAGTCCACCGGGTACCCGCGTCGCTGCAGGATGTGCATGTCGGGCATATTGTACAGCGTGACGACGCCTTCCTGGCGTCCCAGCTTCTGGAACAGCAGCGACGGGTCCGCCGTGTACTCCTTGACGTTGGCATCGAGACGGCGTAGCCAATCGAAACCTGCCTCCGGAGAACCTGTTTGTCGAATCGAGCGCAGGATCATTGCACCGAAAATCGCCCGCATCGTGCCGCTCTCGATAGGATTGCGGATCAATACCTTGTCGCGCCACTTGGGATCGATCACATCATCCCAGTCGCGCGGTGCCTCGCTGGCCGGCACCGCCTCTGTGTTATACGCTATTACTTCCGGCGTAAGGTACGTGCCGTACCACCGGTGCTGCGCATCCCGCGATTCCGCTCCGACAGCGTTCGCCCACGATGGTTCGTAGGCGGCGAGCAGCCCTTCGCGTGCGCCGCGCTCGAAGATTTCGGCGGGCGCACCGAACCACACGTCCGCCTGCGGATTCTGCCGCTCCGCGCGCAACCGTTCCAGGATCGTCTGCGATCCCATGTCGACCCATTGTACATCCACCGACGGGTTGGCCGTCTCGAACGCCGTCTCGTAATGCTCCAGCAATTCCTTGCCGTGCGGTGAATAGACGGTGAGCACCGTTCTGCCATCTCCCCCGCATGCCGCCAGCGCAACCGCGAGCGCAGCCAGGAATGCGCGCGACCGGTTCCCCGCCCTCACGGAGCCCCGCGATGCACCGCGGCATCGGCGCCAAGCAGATTCACGAACAGGCGCGCCGCTCCGGCCACACCGGCCGGGAGCTGGCGGAAGAATGCGAGCGTCGTGTACACGTAGGTTCCCTCCCCGTATGGTGCGATCAGCAGCGCGCCGTCTCGTCGGTCCTCGCCAGGCTCCTGCACCTCGACAAGCGGAACGAAAGCCTCGCCATAGGTACGCGGCATGTACAGCGACCGTTCCTGCACCCAGCCCGCGAAGTCGGCCGTCGTTATGCGGTTGGGCACGTTCAAGAGCGGATGATCCGGCCGCAACAGCCTCACCGGCGATTCCTCGACCGTAACGCGATCGTGAGGCCGGGCAATTGTAATCGGATACGGCATGATGCCCGGCTGCAGCATTTCGTACTGGCCGTACTGGACGACGAGGGTGCCCCCGCGACGCGCAAATTCGAGCAACCGCTCGTTCACCGAGACCAGCCGGTCGGACGCTTCGTATGCTCGTGGCCCTATCACCACGGTTGTGTACGCAGTGAGATTGGTACCGGCAATGTCGTCAGGCGAGAGCAACGTCACCGGAACGCCGAGGTCAATCAGAGCGGGGGCGACGTTGTCACTGACTCCTGCAACGTAGGCGACGCTAAGTCCCGCCGGAATACGCACATCGACGGCCTCGAGCGCGAGCACTGCATTGCGATAGATCCGTCGCCGCTCAATGTGGGGGTAGTCGATGAGCGTGTAGCCCGTTGAATATCGCTCGCCGTCGCTCTCGCCTACCGCCACCACCTCGTGCCGGCCGGGAGGCAGAGTACCGCTCAGTCGAAATTCGAGGGTAGCTGTTGATCCGTGTCGCGGCAGCGTAACGGTGCGCGCCGCGGAGTCGGCGCGCAAACCTTGAGGAAGCTGGAGGCCTACACGAACGGTGCGTGGCGATACCGCGGCCGAACGCAGCTCGACCCTTACAGTGCGATCGAGCGGCGAGCGCGCCGGCGCGAACTCCAGCCACCGGTCGAGTGTCAGAGTCACCGCCGGCACTACCGCGAGTGGACGGTTAACCTCGCCATTAATCGGATCGGCAAAGCGATACAGAATTGGTGCCGCCAGCGGGACGAATGTTCCACCGACGTCCACCTCCACCGCGGCAAGCGCGGCGCGAGGCCTGGCGCCAGCCGGGGCCGTGTCGATCGGCACGGCGAACATACCGCCATCGCGCGGCAGCGAGAGCCATGTTGGCTCCACCATCCGCCGCCAGGTATCACGAGTGTCGATCGAGTAGCTCACCCGCATCGTATCCACCGCAGCGCTGTCGGCAGCGAACACCACCTCGCGATTCGGAGCCAGCCGTACCCGCACCGGGGCGCGGCCGCGGTTGTAAATGCTGAGGACGACCGGGATCGTGTCGCCGATCGCCACGAGTTCCCGACCGACGATCGCTTCGACGACCACGCCACTCGCAAGGCGCCATGCCTCGAGCAGGCGCGATTGCAGATGCGCGAGCGACACCGCGACATCGGAGTCGGGCGGAACGCATCCTATTTCACGGACTGCCCGCAACGCCCTGCCTAGCGGCTGTCTGAGCGGGGTCGGATCGAAGGCATCGAAGCGGCGGCGTGCCTCGGCCGCCGCCGCCAGCACCGTGTCGAGCGCCACCCTGCCCGGCGCGCAGGTGAGTGAGTCGCGAACTCGCGCCAGCGAAGTATCCATGCCGGCGAAAAGGCTCGCCTCCATCTCGGCGGGCGTTCCCGGGTTGACGCGAGTCGCCTCACGACGCACGCCGCTGAAGGCAACGCCTTTCGGCTCGACTTGCCCGAACGCCTGCGACTTGTGCTGGCTACGGCTCTCCGCGGCGATCTCGGCGTATGACCGCCCGATCAGCGGAGAGTACTCGCCGGCGTTGAAGCGCAGCGTAGCATCTTCAACGCGCCAGCGCGTGGCGCGGTAGAACTTGCCAACGGTCCATGGGGCGCCGAACGCGGAGCGGGGAAAGCGCTGCGTATCGGCGGACGCTTCGTATGCCTCGCGAGCCAGTATGCCCGACACCTGATGCTGCCCGTGCCCGTCGCGCGGCGTGCCGCTGAACAAGCCTACCAGCACATGCGGCTTGAACGCACGCACCACTCGCACGACGTCGCCGAGCAGAGTGTCGCGTGGCCACTGTTCGAACGTCTCCTCGGCGCTCTTCGAGAAACCGAAGTCGTAGGCGCGCGTGAAGTACTGAACGCCGCCATCGAGTCGCCGGGCGGTGAGAAGTTCCTCGGCGCGAATGACTCCGAGCGCTTCGCCGAGCTCGTTCCCGATCAGATTCTGCCCACCGTCTCCGCGGGTAAGCGAGAGATAGCCGGTGCGTACGTGCCTGCCGCGTGTGAGAAAGGCAATGAGGCGCGTGTCTTCATCATCCGGATGCGCGCCGATGACGAGCACGCGTGCCGAGACGCCCAGCCCCTGGACGAGGGAACCTAACGCGGCGGCGCCGTCATTCTGGGCCGGCAGCGTCGTGGCGGCGAACAGCACCCCGGCGGCGAGCGCTCGGGCCAGGTGAACGAGTCGTCTAAACATGAATGAACCGGGATGGTGTAGGCCGCCGCGCGCGGGCGGAAGGCCTCGCGCAGCGAACGCAACCGGCTGCGCGCGGGTTCCCCGCGGAACACGCTC
>JBGTNB010000560.1:0-15884 GCA_041743285.1 Gemmatimonadaceae bacterium | reverse complement strand
TCGAGCGTACCGCCTGCTCGGCGGCCCGGGCCTCGAGCCGCATCACCGAGTCGTTATGCATCCGCGCGCGCGCCAGAGCGCGTTCGGCACCGGCCAGCGCGGCCCGGGCAGAGTCGAGCGCGACACCGAATGGAATCGTGTCGACCTCGGGCGCCGGTTCGGGTACGAATACCTCGGGTTGCAGACGGGCAACGTCGCGCCGGATCGAGGCGAGGCGTCGCTGCGCGAGGTTTCTTATCGAGTCACCGACTTGCGTTAGGCGGACGGTAAGCGAGATGAAGACCGTATCGACGAGCCCGAGTGTCTCGTACTCGGCGCGCGCTCGCTCGAGAGCGGCGAGCGAATCCAGCAGCGTAGTGGCCCCCGGTTCGCTCGCGACGCTCGGCAGCTCGGCAAGCGCGCGGTACGAGGCAGGGAGCGGGGCATCGCTCGCTCTCCGTAGAGCAGCGGCGAGCGTACGGGCGCTGGCGGCAAGCGATTCCCGCCGTTCGCGCGACACGGGAGAGAACGTATCGATGACTACAGGGGACGGCGGCTCGGCCACGGCACGTTCGCGCGCGTCGGCTAGCGCCATCTCGGCACCGGCAATCCTCGACTGTGCGAGCTCGCGCTGGGCAGCCAGCGATGCCGTGTCTTGGCGCGCGGGGATTGCAGGTGCAGGGGATCGTTGAATGCCATCGAGGCCCCGCGGCGCGGCTACGATCGAGACGAGGGCAACGAGAAATCCGGCTCCGGCCAACAGGAGAAGCAGCACCGGACGGCGGGCTACGTTCCGTGCACGACGCGCCAGCCAGCGTGCGTCGGGCTCATGCGGAACGGCGCGCTCGGAGGTATAAAGCGGCGCGTCCGGCTGCACGATTCGTTAGGGCGTGCCCTGAATGAACACGGGCTGCGCCCACGCCATGTATCCCATCGAATCGCGCACCCGGGCGCGCACATACCCCTCATCTCCCTGGAGAGAATAAACCGCGGGGTTGGCGCGCGTCTTCGCCAGCACGCGCCCGCCCCTTCCGACGAACTCCGTGGTGTACTTGAAATCGCCGCGCGGCTGGATGGTGATCGTCAGGCGGGTAGGCTCCACCCGGATGTCGGCGAGCTCCACACCGGTGCTCGCGTAGAAGTGGCCATCCTCCATAGCGCCCACGAGTGCGTTGGCGTCGAGCCGGCCGGCTCGAACAACTATCCACCCGCGGCCGGGATTGGAGCGTTCGGGGGCGAATTCGCCCTGAAAGTGATGGGCATCGTCCACCGCAATGCCGTACAGGCGCTTTCCGTCAGTCAGCAGCCTGTCCCAAATGTCCTCCAGGCCATCAGCGTCACCACCGCCCAGGTTGTGCACCTGCGGATGCCCGTTCCAGATCTCGAACAGTTTGTCATTACGAATCTGGCGCAGCTCCTCGTAACCGAATGCCCAACGGAAATTGGGGTGGTTGATATGCGGCACGCCCTGCACTTCGCGAATCGCATCTACGTTTTTCTGAATCGTCCCGACCAGCGTCGAATCGGTCCGCGGCTCGATGAGACCCGGAATGTTGAGCCCATTCACGTGGACTGGCTTGGTCTGGAAGCTCGTGGTGACCTCTTCGCCGGGGATGAGCAGAAAGGTCGAATCCACCAGATGCGCCAGAAGGCGCGGGTCGGTGAACACGTTATGGTCGGAGAGTACCAGGAAGCGATACCCGTGGGACTTGTACCAGCGAGCGACTACTTCAGGAGGCGAGTCTCCGTCGCTCCCGGTGGTGTGCGAGTGAGTGTTCCCCTTGAACCACTCTCCGCTCTGGGTGGCCGGGATCTCGAATCGCGCCCCCGCCGACTGCTGGGCCGCCGGTGCGGGCGGTGCAAGTAGCGCGGCGCCGACGAAGGCGCCCAATACTAAATGGTTCATCGGACCTCGGCGGACTTCGACGTCATGGGACGTGGCAACGCGAACGGGCGGAGCGAAGGATACCGCGCCCCGGACTGGCGGGCGAGTGCGCACGACGTCCGCTCATCTCCGACGACGGAGAACCTCCAGGATCACGTTAGCCAACAGGACAATGGCGATAAGGCTGAAGCAGATCGACGAGATGCTCCAACCGACCCCATCCTGCGTACGTGCGAGGGTACTGAGCCCAAGCGCCGTCAATCCGAGCGCCAGCCGCAGCACCCAGCGGGGCACAACGTCCCGATCGCGCTGCGCGACATACCACAACGTTGCTCCGCCCACGAAAGTGAGCACGCCGAGGACCAACTGCATGCTCAATTGTACACCAGACTGCTGTACGTGTGGCGCGTCCGAAAACGAAAAAGCGGGACGGCAGCACAAGCCGCCGTCCCGCTTTTCGGTAGTGAACCCTTACTGAACCGTTACCGTCCCGACCATGCCCATCGCCAGGTGCGGCGTGCAATTGAAGGGGTAAGCTCCGGGCTTAATGCCGGCAAACGAAACCGTGTAGAAGGTGCCCGGCTGCATCAACAGCGGCCCGCTCAGCGGGCCCATCTTCGACATGCCACCACCTTCGGCGGGCATGTTGGCCGCGAGCACCGGCTCCATGTCGTCCGGAATATCTGCCGGATCGAACGCGACGTTGTGCGGTCCGCCCGAAACCATGTTGTACTTGATCGCGTCCCCTGCTTTTACCGTGATCTGCGCCGGAACGAACTTGTACTGACCGCCGTCAAGCACCATGTCAACTTCGTGTGTCTGGCCGGTCACTGCCGCCGCGGGCGTTGCCGTCTGCGCGCCCGAGTTCGGCGCAGGTGTGGCCGCATTGTTTGCGACAGCTACCGTGTCCGATGGCGAATCTGCACCCGCGCAAGCTGCCAGGACAACCGCGCTCGAGAGGAGCGCCCGTCCAAAGAACCGCATACTCAAAACCTCCAGTGCCAATGCTGAGTGACTACGAGAATGGCCGGCATTTTTGGAAATCGCCGACCCGTTGTGAATTTATTCACAAGCACACGGGAAGCAAGGCCATTAGCCTTAATCCTCGCCTAAATGGCTGTACTCCGGGCGCGTCGCCAGTCCGCTCCTGGTGCGCGGCTCCTGGTGCGCGGCGGGTCGCGCACCGCGTCCTGGTTACCCGCCAGATTGTGCTTACGTAACTACTTCACGCGAATGGAAGTTCAGATCTTTGGGCTCAAAAAAAGCGCCGACACACGCAAGGCCCTGCGGTTTTTCGCCGAGCGGCGCATTAAAACGCATTTTGTGGACCTCGTCCAGCGTGCGGCGTCGCCCGGTGAGCTCCGCCGCTTCGCAGAACGGTTCGGCGCCGAGGCCCTACTCGACCGTGACGGCAAGCGGTTCGCCGAGCTCGGCCTGCGGCAAGCGATGTATTCCCCGGACCGTTGGATGCAGAAGCTGGCCGATGAGCCGCTCCTGCTTCGCGTGCCTCTAGTCAGGTACGGGACACGACTGACCATCGGTACGGCTGAGGAGGAATGGAGTCGCTGGATCGCCGCCTCGAAAAGCGCCTAGCCAAGCCGATTCTGCGCTTTCCAGAGGGCCGCGGTGCTCGTGGCGAGGCGCGCCTCGTCAGGTGAACTCGCCGACGAAATCGATCTCCGGGTGCAGCTCCAGGTTGAACCGCTCGCGCACTGCCGACTGAGCATCGGCAACCAACCTGCGCACGTCTCGCGCAGTCGCGTGGCCAAGGTTCACCATGATGTTGGCGTGGATCCAGGAAATCTGCGCATCCCCCACCCGGTATCCCTTGAGCCCGCACTGATCGATCAGGCGGCCCGCGCCAACGCCTTCGATCTTCCTGAAGATCGATCCGGCGCTCGGATGATGATCGAGCCATGGATGGCGAGCGCCGCGCCAGCTCAGGTTTTCCTGCAGGATGCGATGCATCGCTCCCGAGTCACCTTTCGTCAGGCGGAGGCCGACGATGAGTGCGATGTCGTCCCGGTGATGAAAAACACTGTCATCGTAGCCGAACTGAACGTACTCCGCGTCGACCCATCGTCGCTCGCCCTCCTCGGAGAGGATCTCGCACTGGTCGAACACCTCGGCAATGAACATCGTGCGTTCCCGTTCGGGGGCGGGCGACAGAAAATGAAGGTTCTGCCAGATCGCGCCACCGACGGTACTTGGAATGCCCACGTAATGCTCCAATCCAGACCACCCGCGCGCGACGGCATCATGAATGAGGTCATGCATCACCGCACCTGATTCAACCTCGACCCGGCCGTCGTCATGCCAGCTCGCATGCCTGGCAACATTGCGAATCACCAGTCCGCGAAAGCCGCCATCACCGATGAGGATGTTGGCTCCCAGACCGAGCACGAAGTAGGGCACACCGAGAGATCTTGCGGCACTGACCGCTGTCGCCAACTCGTCGGCGCTCCTTGCCTCATAGAACATGTCGGCCGGACCGCCGATCCTGAATGTCGTGTATGGAGCCAGAACCTCCGAGCAGCGAACGCGCGCGTCACCGAGCATTGCGGCGAGTTTCGATTCCGCCGTCATCCAGTTGACTCCACTTCGCGCAAAGCTTCCTCGAGCGCCGCTGCCAGCGCTGCGTCATTCGCTCGCACCGGTCCGAGATGCTTCCACCTTACTATCCCATCGGGACCTATCAACACCGACAGCGGAACACCAATTCCCTGAAAGACGGCGGAGACGGTGTTGTCGGGGTCGTGCCAGAGCGGATAGGTCACACCGTAATCGGCCGCAAACTCGGCAATGGCGCCGTGGGATCCGCTGGCGTCTATGCTCACACCCACGATCACGAGGCCGCGTGAGGCATGTGTCTCGTGAAGGTTCTGCAGAACAGGAAGCTCCTCGCGGCAAGGGTGGCACCAGGTAGCCCAGACGTTCAGCAACACTGTCCGGCCGCGTAACGACTCCAGTGAAGAGGTATCGCCTGCCATCGTGGCCGCGCTGTACGACGGCGCGGGTGCGCCCACGCCCCCCGACGGAATCGCCTCACAGGCAACGAGCGCACCGATGGCGAGGCACGTTGCGACGACGCGCAGTCGACTGAGCGGTGGAGTGATAGGCATGAGCGAAAGGACTAGACGGAACCGTCGTTGCCGAGTCGTGGTGAGCACAAGTTTAGACGGTGTCGCGCACGACGCCTATCTGAGTTGCGCGATCGCGGTGCGGACCCGCGCGTCATCGCCTGGCTGCGTCCAGGCGAACAGCAGCGCATCTCCCGCGGGAGCCATGCGGGGAAATCCACTCGCGCGCGCGGCGCTGGATCCTGCGATGACGGACGATCCGCTGCGGCGCCCCTCAGGCTCGACGCGCCGAACCCTGACCTCGGCCCCGTCCGTACCAACCTGCTCGAGCCAGGTGACGGCCGCGGAACCATCGGCTAGCATAGCGACGTCTACCCGCCCGACGGGTGATCCATCGTCGACCCGGATCGGCTGGCCGAACGTATCACCGGCATCATCCGAAAAAGCGACCCGTACGATCGCTGAATCGTTAGGCGCGGTGAACCACGCCGCCACTAGGAGATTGCCGTTGGCCGAGACTGCCGGGCCGTTTACCGGACAGAAGTCAACTTGCCATCCGTCCGCGTGTACCGGACGCGGCGCGGTCCACGAGGATGCCTCACGCCGCGAGATAACGATATCCCGAATTTCATCCTCCGTCCGATCGCGGTACACGACGACAGTGCCGCGGGAGGTCATCGCCATGTCCGTCTGGCAGCAATCGCACGTTCGCGCATCGATTACGTGCTCCTCACCCATGGCGCCATTCCGCGCGATGGTCCGGCCGACGAGCGCCATCGCCCGCGTCGCGTTGGCTTTGGTCGTGTCGTAGCCGCGTCCATCCAGCCAGACTGCGAGTACGGAATCGCCTATCGCTCCCATTGCAACGAATCCATGCTCACCGCCTCGGCTTCCCGGATGGGGAACGACACCCTCGCTCCACGTATCACCGCCATCAGCGCTCTGCGCGATGCGCACGTCATAGTCGTATTTCCCGGCCCCACTGCGCTGCGGCCAATGCGCAGTCAGCTGACCCGCTCCCGTGCCCATCATGGTCGGAAAGTCGGCCCAGTTGAGCCAGATGTCGTCTCGCCTGACGATCGTACGCGGAGCACCCCAGCCCTTGCCGCTCCATTCGGCGAAACGCAGCGCATGAGCCGAATCTCCGGCCGGCTCTACCCAGGAGAGCAGCACCGTGCCATTGGCGGCCACGGCGAGGTTGGGCTCGGTCGAGCCGCTCCCGGCTGGGGAATCCATCGATGAAACCTCGATGACCGGAAGCGGGGGCGGCGTACTGTTGCAGGCGATGGCTGCACCACCAACGATCAACAACAGGCATTGAAAAGGTCGTCTCATTCGCATCCCAAAATCATAGCGCCACTCCCCAGCCGGCGCGAACGAACGGGGGGCGCTCACTTGCTCGCGCCCTCGCCCTGTCTGCCGGCGAGTATGCGCTCTACATCTCGAAGTGACACGCCAACTGCGCGCAGCGCGACGAGAGTATGGTAGACCAGATCGGCAGCTTCCTCGCCGGCGCGTTCCGCGTCTCCGTCCGCGCACGCTGTCACCAGCTCGACTGCCTCCTCGCCCAGCTTTTTGAGACGGAGATTTCGGTCCGCCAGCAGTCGCCGGGTATAGGAGGATGCCGCGGCGGACGATTCCGGGACTGTTGCGACGGAATGGGGGGAGGTCTCTGGTTTGGATTCCGGGAGGGCGACTCGGCTATCCTGCGGCGCGCTGGCGCGGGCGGCGATCACTGCATCCAGCCTTGCCAGCGCGCCGGCGGTCCGCGCCAGCTCGCCGAAGCAGGATTCGTCTCCCATATGACATGCAGGTCCAGAGGCCTCTACTCGCGCCAGTATGGCGTCAGCATCGCAATCGTATAGCAACTCAACGATCCTTTGAACATTTCCGCTGGTCGCCCCTTTGTGCCAGCGTCCGCGGGTTCGCGACCAGTAGTGCATTTCTCCGGTCGCCACGGTACGTTCGAGTGATTCACGGTTAGCGTGGGCGACCATTAGAACCGCCCCCGAGATGTGGTCCTGACAGACGACCGTGACCAAGCCGTCGCCCTTTTCGAAGTTGAGCCTATCGAGGTCGATCACGCCGCTCCTCCTGGAGACGGGCTTGCAAGGACTGCCCGCACGGTTTGGGCGAGAGCGCGGTTGGTCGCGATTGCGCTTCCGCCGTCGATGCGTCGCGCGCCGTCCCAGTCGGAGAACACCCCCCCCGCTTCTTCGATGATAGGGAGGAAAGCGGCGGCGTCCCACTCCGACAGCGCGGCGTCTGCCATCGCTTCAGCTCGACCGGTCGCGACCAGCAGGTAGCCATAGCAATCGCCCCAGCTTCGCGTCATCGCGCTCTGCTCTTGGAGGTGGAGCCACCCCGATCGCCTCGCTTGTAAACCACTAAGGCTTTCATCGGTTGTCAACACCAAGGCATCAGTAAGGCGCCCAACTAGGGACACTTTGGCTGGTTCTCCGTTTATCCAGCTTCCTTCGCCCGGTGCGCCGCAAATCAATTCGCCGAGCGCTGGAAAGTTGGCCGCGCCCGCCAGAACCTCGGCGCCTTCCATTACCGCGACCAGCGTACCCCAAAGCGGGACGCCGCGCAGGTAGGTCTTCGTTCCATCGATCGGATCAACTACCCAGCGCCTGCGCGCTCCAGGCCGCTCCTCCCCGAACTCCTCCCCCAATATTCCGTCATCGGGAAAGCGGGAGCTGATCCAATCCCGGGCGCTCTGCTCGGACGCGATATCGCCGTTCGTCACCGGCGTACCGTTCGGCTTGCTCCTTATTTCCAGCGATGGAGACCGGTAATACCGCTGGGCGACGGCCCCGGCCACACGCGCCACCTCCGCCGCTGCCTGCATGAGCGAAGAGAGCGATTCGGAGTTCTTCACGCCGCATCCCTCACCGGAATTCCTCTCGCCGCCAGTACCTTCTTGATCGCGCCAACCGTCGTCACCCCATCGTGCAGAATGCCGGCGACGAGCGCGGCATCGGCGCACCCTTGTTCCAGAGCGTCGGCCACATGCTCCGCACGACCCGCTCCCCCCGAAGCAATCACGGGCACGCGCACCGCGTCCGACACGGCCCGCGTAAGCTCCAGATCGTAACCGGAGCGAGCGCCATCCCGATCTATGCTGGTAAGCAGGATCTCGCCCGCGCCGCGGAGCACGCACTCGCGCGCCCACTCGACGGCATCCAGCCCAGTCGCTCGCTTACCCCCATGCGTGTGCACACGGTAGCCCGTGGCATCTTCGTTCGCCCGAGCATCGATGCTTGCCACCACGCATTGCGCGCCGAACCGGGAGGCGCATTCGGTGAGCACTTCCGGACGCTCCACCGCGGCCGTGTTGAAGCTCACCTTGTCTGCTCCCGCGCGCAGCGCACGAGCGGCGTCGTCCGCCGTACGCACTCCGCCCCCGATCGTGAGTGGAATGAAGAGCTGCTCAGCCGTAAGGCGTGCGACATCGAGTAGCGTCGCGCGTTCCTCCTCGCTGGCCGAGATGTCGAGAAACACGATTTCATCGGCACCCTCGGCTTCATAACGAGCAGCGAGCGTCGCCGGGTCTCCCACATCGCGCAATGAGGCGAATTGCACGCCCTTTACCACCCGGCCGCCCCGGATGTCCAGGCACACGATCAGCCGCCGGGTGAGCATCAGGGTTCCTCCGACCAGCGCACCGCACCCTTGGTGCTGAAGGTGTCGGTCCCGTCCCCGGTTCGAAGTGCGTCCCGGAGCGCCAGGCCGAGCGCCTTGAACGCGGCTTCGACTATGTGGTGGCGGTCGCCGCCGCGCAGAACACGCACGTGCAGCGTAAGGCGGCCATGCTCGGCGAACGAGCGCATCCAGTGATCGTACAGCGAGCTTGGCAGTGGCCCCCGATAGTACGACCGCCCGCCGAGGTCGAGCGCTACGTGCACGAGCGCATCGTCCATCGGGACCGTCCGTTCGCCATAACGTGCCGCGGCCGCTGGGACCGTGGCGGCTAGCGCCGCTCCAACGCTGATCGCTACATCCTCCAGCACGTGATGGCGAAGGTCGCCTGACGCCTCGACGGACAGATCCAACCGCGCATAGCGCCCGAGTGCCGTGAGCATGTGGTCGAGAAATGGAATCGTCGTGGCAATGCTGGTACGCCCTTCGCCAGGCTCGATCGAAACGCGTACCCGGGTCTCACCGGTTTGGCGGGTCAGCTCCGGCATGCATTCCTCATTGGGTTGTCGGTGGTGCGTCACCAAACTCCAGTGCCGCCTGACGCGCGTCGAGCGCGCCGGTGTACAGCGCCATTCCGATTACGGCCGCGGCCGCGCCCGCGGTCGCCAGGGCACGCAGGTCGTCCATGCCGCCAATTCCTCCGCTGGCGAGCACCGGGTGCCTTACCTGCTCCACCACTTCGCCAGTGAGCTCCACGTCGGCTCCCTCCATGCGACCCTCCCGGTGCACCGCGGTCACCAGAAGCCCGGCGAGTGGTAGCACATCGAGGCGGGCGAGCACGCTCTCTAGCTTGTCGGGGAGCGCGCGCGCCCAGCCTCGAGTAAGCACACTGCGATCCCGAATGTCGACAGCGACGATGAGGCGGCCGGGGGCGCCTGCCGCGGCACGCTCCAGCCAGGCCTCATCCTCCAGTGCTCGCGTTCCCACCACCACCCGCGCCGCACCTGACGCAAGCATCCGCTCGATGTCATCCTCGGTGCGGACGCCGCCGCCGACCTGCACCGGCACTCCGGCGGCGGATATGATGGCGCTGACGAGCGCGGCATTCTCCCCCCGTCCGGTAGCTGCATCGAGATCCACCAGATGCAGCGCCGAAAAACCGAGCGCCGCCCAGCCTGACGCCACCGCCACCGGATCATCCAGCCTAACACGCTCGGCGTCATACTCGCCGCCGACGAGCTGCACGCAAGCGCCGTCGCGCAGGTCTACCGCCGGAATTGCGATCATCGCCGCCCCTCGTCGAGAAAAGCGTGCAGGAGCGCCAGCCCGGGAAGGGAACTCTTCTCGGGATGGAACTGTGTCCCGACGACATGACCCTGCCTGACGACTGCCGGAAAGCGGTCGCCGCCGTGCTCGCTCCACGCACGCACGCACGATAGGTCGAGGGGGCGACAAACGAAACCGTTCGCGTAGTAGGCGGTGGCGAGCGCTGAGCGCGCGATGAGGTCATCGCTCGCCTCATCAATGGTGTTCCATCCTATCTGCGGCACGCGCGGTGCGGAGAGCGCGGTAACCCGGCCAGCAAGTACTCCGAGCCCCTCGCCACCCCCCTCGTCGCTGCCGTCGAACAGCAGCTGCATGCCGAGGCAGATTCCGAGGACGGGGAGCCCGCCGGCGATCGCCTGACGAACGGCATCACGCCCTTGCGCCAGCCGTGCGGCTGCCTCACCGAACGCGCCAACGCCGGGAAGAACCAGGGCATCGTACTCTGAAGCTCGCGCGGCATCGGTTTCAACATGGATTGAAACGTCCGTGGCACGATCTAGCGCCTTGATGAGCGAGTGCAGGTTGCCCGCTCCGTAGTCGAACAGGGCGACGCGCATCACGGCCGGTCCTGGCGCGGCAGAGCGTCGATGAGGGTAGACATGAGCGGCCACGGCCCCACGGTAATACGCAGGGCGCCGCCAATGCCCGGCAGATCGCTGAACATGCGAACGGCAATCCCGGCGGACCGAAGATTCGCCGCGATAGTCACGACATTGGGCAGCCGGCGTACGTCGGGAACGGCCATCACGAAATTCGCCGCGGACGGATATACGCGGTAACCGCCGATTTCACGCAACGCCGCGCCCAGTCGTTCGCGCGCCTCGATCGCAAAGCCGACCTTCTCGCGAACCCAGTCCATGTCCTCGCCGAGCGCCGCCACCGCGGCCGGTTCAGCGAATGCCGACAGCGCGTACGGCCCTCGCGCCTTGGCTATTTCCCGGACGATGGCCGGCTGTCCCAACGCGTATCCGATTCTGAGCCCGGCGAGGCCGAACGCCTTGGAGAAAGTGCGCATGACGATCAGCCTCGGCGCCCGGGCCAGCATCGACACGGCGCTCCAGCCGCCGAACTCGGCGTATGCTTCGTCGAGTATGACTACTCCGGAAGCGCTCGTTGCGATCCGCTCTATTACGGCGGACGGAATGGCCGTCCCGGTTGGATTGTTAGGTGAGCACAGATAGATGATCTTCGCGTCGGCCGCCAGCAGTCCGTCCTCATCTACGGCCAGTTCCGGTGCGTCGGGCGAGCCACCGACGCGCCAGGGTATCGCGACGGGCTGGAGCGAGTTGGCGCGCGCCGCGCTGGGGACCATGACGAAGGTTGGGTCGAGATACGCCACCCGCGATCCGGGATCGGTCAACGCTCGAAAGGCGCAGTCGAGTACCTGATCGGAGCCGCACCCGGTGACGACCATGTCCGGCGCTACACCCGCACTAGCGGCGATCGCCTCGCTGAGCGCCGGCGCGTAGGCGTCGGGATAGCGCGACATCGTCGCCGGCGACAGGCTGGCGAGTGCGCGCGCAGCGGCAGGAGGGACACCCCACAGGTTCGTGTTGTCGCTGAGATCGATCGGCAACGCCGGCCCGTGAGCGCCCGAATACAGAGGGATCTCGCGATAGGCGTCGCGACCCGCTGCCATGACCGTCTCGGTCGGGCGCGTCATCGGACCACCTCCCCTTGCCAGGCCCGAGCGGCCGAAGCGTGTGCCGGCAGTCCCTCGAGGTCCGCAAGCGTGGCGGTGGCGGCAGCCATTGCCGACGCCGCCGCGCGACTCACGCGTTGATAGGTCGTCCAGCGCATGAAGTCGCTGGTGGACAGCCCGGAATACGAGCGTGCCGATCCCGCGGTAGGCAACACGTGATTGGCGCCGGTGAGGTAATCGCCGAACGCGACCGAGGCGCTCGCGCCAAGAAAGACAGTCCCGGCATTCCTCACCTGAGGGAGCATCGCATCAGGATCCTCCACGGCGAGGAGCAGGTGCTCGGGCGCCCACGCTTCGGCGAAAGACAGCGCCTCGGAAGAGGTCCGCGCCTCCAACACGGCTCCGCGGCCAGCGAAAGCCTGACGAGCAATTCCGCCGCGCGGTGCCGATGCCAGCTGGGCAGCGAGTGCGGATTCGAGGGCCTGCCTCGACGCGCCGGGCAGCAGCACGACAACGACCGCCGCTTCGGGATCGTGCTCCCCCTGCGCCAGCATCTCGCCGGCGACCGACGCCGCATTCGCCGACCCGTCCCACACTACCAGCAGCTCGCTGGGGCCGGCAGGCGAATCGATACCGACGATCGCCGCCACCTGTGCTTTTGCTTCGGCCACGAACGCATTGCCCGGACCGACGATGCGATCGACTCGCGGAACCGACTCGGTACCGTACGCCATTGCCGCAACTGCGCCGGCGCCACCTAGTGAAAATACCTGATCGGCACCGCCCAGCTCCGCGGCGGCCAGCACCGCCGGCGCCGGCCAGCCGCCCGCTTGCGGCGGCGAGCAGACTACCACTTCGCCGACACCGGCAACTCGAGCCGGGACCACGCCCATCAGCACGCTGCTCGGATACACGGCACGCCCGCCGGGAGCATAGACACCTACCCGCGACAGTGGGTCAGCTCGTCGGCCGATGATCACTCCCGGCTCCGTTTCTACCTCTACTGTCGCCGGCATCCAGGCGGCGTGCGCGCGCGCGATGTTGTCGCGCGCGCGTTCGAGCGCGCGCACCGTGTCGACGTCGAGCGAGTCCAAGGCCGCACTCCACCTGGCGCGCGGCACTTCGAGTGATTCGAGCGTCACGCCATCCAGCTCGCGTGCCAGTTCACGCAGCGCGGCATCGCCGCCGCCGCGAACGCGCGCGAGTATGGCCGCAACCGTTTCGCGCACTCCCGATGACGCATTGAGACCGCGATCGCACAACCGCGAGCGCTCGGCCGGCGTTAGGGTGGCGATGTCTCCCGTTACCGCGAACATCGCTTCGGTCATGGCATCAAGCGCTCTATTCGCGTGACCAGTATGCCTTCACCGCCCAGCGCCTTGAGCTCGCCGATGGTGCGGTATACCGCCTGCTGGGCCACCACCGCGTGCACGGCCACGAAGGCGCCCCCATTGAGGATATCGATCACCGTCGGGCCGCTCAGTCCCGGAAGAATTTCCTTCACCCGCTCGAGAGCCGCTCGCGGGACGTTCGCCATGAGGTAACGCTGGCCTCTGGCGCGCAGCACCGACGCGAGCGCTGTAGTCAGGCCTTCGAGCGCATGGCGCTTCTGCGCGTCGGCCAGCGCATTTCCACCTTCGGCGGTGATGAGACGCGCGGTGGAGGTGAGCACCGTTTCGATCTCACGCAGGTGGTTGACTCTCAGCGTCGAACCGGTGGATGTGAGATCGACGATGAGGTCGGCGACTCCGAGGTGCGGTGTTATTTCAGCGGCGCCGGTGACCGGCACCAGCGTGATCGCGCGGCCACGCTCCGCAAAGAAGCGCTGGGTGAGGCGGGGAAACGCCGTTGCCACTCGCGCGCCCTCTTTAACGTTGGATACCGTCCTAATGTCGCTGTCATCACGTGCCGCGACGACCAGCCGGCAGCGGCCCAGGTCCAGGTCGAGCAGATCGCGGAGCGGACGCTCAGACTCGCGCATCAGATCGTAGCCGGTGATACCCGCATCGGCGGCGCCGTCGGCTACGAACTCGGCAATGTCCTGTGCGCGCACGAAGATGGCCTCGAACTCACCGCCCAGCGAGGCGACGAGCGCCCGCTCGCTAGGCGCGCGAATGGGTAGTCCGGCATCGGCAAACAGGTCGCGAACGTCTTCGACGAGTCGTCCCTTGTTCGGCAGTGCGATCCTGAGCATTTGAAGCGAGAAAAGGTGTGGATGACAAAAAGCGGCCCATCCAGGAATGGACGGGCCGCCGGTGATCAGAGCGTGCTCGGGATCGCTAGCCGCGAATCCTGAACATGCGCACGACCCCCCGGCCCGTCGGGCCGTGGCGATGGTGCACATGAAGATGAAGCCGCGTGATCACGAACATGGGCCGGAAGCTAGTGAGCACACTCGACCTGGTCAATCTTGTCAGTCGATGGCGCCGGTATGAACATCCCGAGACCCGTGGGCAACGCCTGTTCCAACTCCGGCGCCAAAGAGGAGCGCCGTACCGGCCCCAATGAGCGGGAGCACGGCTACGAGCGGCACCGCCATGAGGGCAGCAGCGGTCCCAGCCAGCCACGGCGCTCTACGGCGGTGCGCGGCCTCGACGAAGCGGAGGCGTTCGCGTACGAAGCGCCTGCTACGCGTGTATCCAAATCCAGTGGCGGCAACGGCTGCCGCGGCGGTCAAGATTTCTATCATGGCGATTCTCCTCTTGCTCAGCCGTACGCGCGAGGGCCCGCCAGGGTTTCGCCGTTAGCGGTCTGTCGGCGATGTTTGTTCATGCCGGTCCTGATTCCGAATTCCTCACCGTTCCCCATACGTTGAGTACCTACCGCCCCGCCTGGTGGCTGCCCGGACCGCATCTACCCACCTTGTGGGGCAAGCTGGTCCGCCGCCGGCCGCGCCTGCAAACGACGGCCGAGCGTTGGCTGACACCTGACGATGATTGGGTGGCGGTGCACCGTCTGGCCGCGCCGCCGGGGGCGCCGCGTGTACTGATCCTGCACGGACTCGAAGGTTCGGCACGTTCCCACTACGCGATGGGCTTGCTCGCCGAATCCCGCCGCCGCGGCTGGGAAGCCGCCGTGCTGCAGTTCCGCTCGTGCGGGGGCGCGCTTAACGAGCAGCCGCGCTTCTACCATTCCGGAGAAACGACCGACCTGGCGTTTGTAGTCAGGCGCATGGCGAGCGAGGCGCCCGGTGTGCCACTCGGCCTCGTCGGCGTGTCGCTGGGTGGTAACGTGATGTTGAAGTGGCTTGGCGAAGCAGCCGCTGAGATGCCACCGGAGGTCCATGCCGCAGCGGCAGTGTCGGTGCCTTTCGATCTGGGGCGCGGGGCGCGGCATATCGACCGCGGCTTCGCGCGGGTCTATCAGGCGCACTTTCTGAGATCCTTGAGGCGTAAGGCACTGGGCAAGCTGGAGCGGTTTCCCGGACTGTTCGACCGCGCGGCGCTCGATTCCGCACGCACACTTGCCGATTTCGACGATGCGGTCACTGCACCGGTACACGGGTTCACTAGCGCCGATGACTACTACGGACGGAGCAGCGCGCTGCGGTTTCTGAACGCCATTCGAATCCCGACGCTCCTGCTCAGCGCAGTGGACGATCCATTCCTTCCGGCGGCGGTGCTGGATGAGGTAAGGGAAATAGCGTCGGCCAATCCGGCACTGACACTGGAGTTTCATGCGCAGGGTGGTCACGCCGGCTTCGTTGGCGGGGCGGTTCCGTGGCGAGCGGTATATTACGCCGAGCGGCGGGCGCTCGACTTTCTCGACGCGCGGTTGCGCGAAAGCGGGCCGTCAGCGGTCAGCGTGAGTGCCGCCGCCATCACCGGCGAACTCCGGCATTTGCATAACGATTTGTGACGCCGTGACGAGCGCTCGTACCGTGTAGCCGGCGGTTTCTATCGCCTCACGCCCGCCTTCCTGCCGGTCCACCAACGCCAGAACTCCGGTCACCGATCCGCCCGCCTCGCCGACGGCGCGCGCCGCCCGTATCGCCGAGCCGCCGGTCGTTATCACATCCTCGATGATGACAACTCGGTCGCCCGCCTCGAACGGTCCTTCGATGAGGCGTCCGGTGCCGTGCACCTTCGCTTCCTTGCGCACGGTGAACGCGCGAACGGGCGCCGCCGTCGAGGCGCTTGCGTAACTGATGGCATAGGAGATCGGATCGGCACCGAGGGTCAAGCCACCGACGGCGTCGGGACTGGTACCCGCCTCACGAATCGCCGCCAGGCCGGCCGGCCCAATGAGTGCCAGCCCGTCGGGGCTCATTGTCGTGAGGCGCGCGTCGATATAGAGTGTGGACGTGCGCCCCGACGAAAGCGTGAATTGC
>JBGTNB010000559.1:0-3579 GCA_041743285.1 Gemmatimonadaceae bacterium | reverse complement strand
ATAGCGCCGAGCAATCTGGAGCGCCGAGTCGGGTTGGGCGTCTGCACGATCTCGAACAGATTGACCGCGGTCGGACGGAAAAGCAGGTCCGCTGCGCGACAGCTCGCGATGACGCGCTCCTGAACCTCCGGGCTTTCGAGTCGCCAGAAGGCATTCGCATCAAGGACTACAACGCCCGGCGGAATATCGAACATCGTGGAGCTAGATCAGGGACGGGTGACGGTCGTGGCTGCCGATGCGCGGAGTGGACCTGGTGCGTAGGAGCGAACTGGCCGGTGAGGCCGGGTCCGGTGGACGTTGCAGGGCTCCAAGGATCGCGGCTGCGTTAGCAGCGTCAGGCACCGGCTCGCCGTAGGGCGGCGGATCGCGACTGGGGTCGCAACCGCCTAGCCAGTGGCTGCACCCCAAGCCTGAAGATTGTCGACTCCGAAACCCCGGCCTTATCGTGAATCGCAAAGGGGACCCGCGAGTTCACCCGCGAGTCCCCTTTGCACCCGAATACGCCAACAGGACTTAAGTCATTGTCCCACTTGAGTGGCCAGGGGCGGAGTCGAACCGCCGACACGCGGATTTTCAGTCCGCTGCTCTACCAACTGAGCTACCTGGCCGCGCTCCTGCTGAGCGCGGAAAGATAGCGCCGCCGTACCGGCGGGAGTACCCCCGCCCCGCCGCCCGCGCCGCCTGTTCGGCCTCTGACCGCTCCCACCTCCGTGGCTTATTCAGCTGCTCCCACCGAAGGCATCGCACGAGTCCGGATTGCCGCTTTCCAACCCCCGGCGGAACCACTGCACCCTCTGCGCTGCACTACCGTGCGTGAACGTTTCCGGCCGCACGCGGCCCTCGGTCTGGGCCTGGATGCGGTCGTCGCCGATGGCGCTGGCGGCACCTAACGCCTCCTCCACGTCGCCGCTCTCGAGCAGGTCGCGCCTCGCCGTCGTGTTACCCCACACACCGGCGTAGCAGTCGGCCTGGAGCTCCATCGCTACCGACAACGCATTCGCCTGGCTAGGGTTGTTGCGCTGCTCGGCGCGCACCTTGTCAGCGGTCCCGGCCTGATGCTGCACATGATGACCAATTTCGTGCGCTATGACGTAGGCCTGAGCGAAATCGCCAGGCGCCTCGAACCGCCGGTGCAGCTCATTGAAAAACGCGAGATCGAGATAGATGGTCTCGTCGAGCGGACAGTAGAACGGCCCCATCCCCGACTGACCCACCCCACACTGGGATTGCACCGCGTCGCGGAAGAGGACCAGCTTTGCGTCACGATAGCTGCCGCCGGCTTGCGCGAAGATCCGTCCCCAGTTCGCCTGAGCGTCGTCCAGAACGAAGGATACGAACTCCACGGTATTTTCCTCGGCCGCCGAGTCCGCGGGCGTGAGGGCTCCGCTCTCCGTGCCCGTGGAAATCGCCGCGCCCCCGTCTTGGAGCAGATTTCGGCCCGTCAACAGGCTAAGTACCAGCAGTATCACGATGCCTCCGGCACCCAGCTTCATGGCGCCGCCACCACGCCCACGACGGTCTTCCAGGTTACTGCTCCGGCCCCGCGGCTGCCAACGCATGGAATCGCTCCGGGAGCCTCACGGGCTCCGTCTGAGTGAATGCTCGAACTGTTCTCCCCCGAATCAGGCAAACAGCGGGCCTGAATTTGCGGCGGGGGACCGGGAAATCGTCCTCCCAGCTGGTCGAAGGCAACCGCAAAACAAGCCGGGCCCGCCAGGCTCGCACGACATATGCGGCGAAATCCGGCAATAACGACGTCCTCATGCAGAAGGAGCGGAACATGCGCACCCTCACCACCGTTGGACTCGCGGCAATCGTCGGCCTCGCCGCATGCGCCCAGCGCCCCATCACTGTGGATACAGGAGCGATCGAAGTGATGAGCTGGCGCGGTACGCTTTCGCGCCCCGCGACCACCGACAGCAGCGCCGTCCCCATGAATATGGTCGGATCGGCAACGTTGAGACCGGCAAGCAATCCGTCGGAATCGGAGACGGTCGTAATGGTTGCCAACGCGACGCCGAACGCCACCCATCCGTGGCACATTCACGCCGGCACCTGTGGAAGCGGCGGCGGAATAGTCGGACCGGCGACCGCGTACAAGCCGCTCGTGATCGCGTCGGACGGAACAGCAGAGGTCACCGTGAGGCTGCCGTTCTCGACACCGACCCAGGGGCAGTTCCACGTCAATGTGCACAAGTCGCCCACGGAAATGGGGGTGATCGTCGCGTGCGGACCGCTCTCCATGCGATCGAGCCCGATGTGATAGGCGCTAGAGGCGCCGCCGCGTATACCGCAGCGCGTCGGCCGCCACCGGGCGCGTGCGGTCCGCATCGAAGAAGAAGCCTGGCACAGTGCGTGCTCTTCCTCCCGACCGTGGTTGAGGTGTGGGGAGGCCCTCACGATGCATTGGCATCGCGGATGGAATGCACCAGGGGAGCGTAGCAGGGGGAGAGAGCCGGCGAGCCGTGGGCAATCCACGGCTCGTTGTGCATCGGTGATTTCGCGGGGCGCGGGAAGCGGGATGCGGGAAGAGGGCACGGGTAGATTGACATGATGATTCACGATACGCGTCGCCGAGTGGTCACCGTCCTCGCCTGCGCCGGCGTCGCGGTCGTAGTTGCCTGCGGCGGAGCGGCGCGCTACCCGGAGTCCACTCCCCCGGCGCTGGCCACAACTGAGGCCACCGGCCGACGAGCAATTCTCGTCAGCTTCGACTCGTTCAGCGAACAGCGAGTGCTGCGGTCGCTGCCTGCCCACTCGGTTCCGGCTATACGCGCGCTTTTCGGCAAGGGCGCGTGTGCCGCGTATGCACAGCCGGCGTTCCCCAGCTTGACTGCGCCGGGACACGCCAGCCTGTGGACCGGTGCCTATGGAGACGTCTCCGGCATTTCCGGTAACGACCAGCCGCGGCTCCCACTAGATGAGCACACGCTCCTGGAGAGCATTTCGGGATTCTCGTTCGAGGCGCTGCGCGCCGAGCCGCTATGGCTGACTGCGGGACGCGCCGGCGTACCGGTCGTTGGGCATCACGTCACTCAGGCGCCCGGCCCGCCGGGGTATCCGTCCGTATACGGCGCGCCTGACGACTCGCTGCTCGCACTCCGCGAAGTTGCCGCCCGCGACATACGGCTCTTAGACATCGCTCTGCTCAACGGATACAATCGCAGATTGGCCGGTGACACTATTCTCACCGAGTGGACTGCTCCTCCGCGCCTTGCGAGCGGCTGGCGCAATCTCGACGCGCTGGCGAGTGGGGTGCCGCCGCTGGAGATCGCTTGGCTCATCGGCGCCGACTCGCTCTTTGCGGTGCTGCACGGCAAGAGTATCTACGATCGAGTCTCAGTTGCCAGGCTCCGCGATGCCGAGCGCTCGGTGACGGCGCCGGCCGCCGGCCCCGACACTGCCGCACTGACAGGGAGGTCGCTCGCGCGATTCTACAGTGCGCCGATCGAGCTGCGTGCCGACGACGGTGTGGCGCACCTGGTGGTGCGGCTGTTCTCGCTCTCTGCCGACGGCTCGCGGTTCGAGCTGTTCATGCCCGAAGTAAACGTCGTTCAGGCGAACCGTCCGGATGTCGCC
>JBGTNB010000558.1:0-7269 GCA_041743285.1 Gemmatimonadaceae bacterium | reverse complement strand
CGTGCGCGAGCTCCGACCGCTGCTCTTCTGCCCAGCGCTCGAACTGCGGCGCGTCCGACAGATAGAACCCTTCGATGAATGGTCCGGTGTAAAGCTCGCCGGCCACGTTCCACTCTTTTCCCGCTATTGCCACCCGAAAATCGGCGACGTCCGCCCCGATCTGGGTCCCGTCAAGTCGCAGCTGCGCCGTGGTCGTGTCGATCGGCTCGACGCCCAGGTCGCGACGAAGACTGTACAGCGTTTGGGAGAGAGCGTGCCGTGCGCGTTCCGGCTCGCTGTCGGGCCAGAGGATCGCCAGCACCTGCTCGCGGCTCACACCCTTGGGGCCGGCGGACGCAACGATTGCGAGTAGCGCCAAGCGTCGCGGACGAACTCTCCCGCGATCTCCAACGCCCCCGCCCTCGATCGAGAGCCCGCCGAAAGTCTTGAGCCGCAACACCATGCCCACGAATGACACCAGATGATGAGCCGCGTGAGGGTCAGATGATGCCCCAACACGATACTCGCTGCCGATTGTAGCTCGCCGTACACCCGGCTTCAAGCACGGTGGCTTCAGTCTTCACCATTCCCCAACAAGGGCATTCCAATGCGTCTTCGACATGCGGTGGTTCTGCTCCTCGGTATCCTGCCCGCGGCAAGCGTGATCGCGCAGAATCCGACCAACACCGGCACAAAAGGCGGAGCAAGCCGAGCGAAATCGATCGCGGCCAAACTGGCCGACACGGCCGTTACGAGCGCCGCGGCAATGGCGGCCGACACAGTTCTAGGCAACGATGCCGCGGCCGTCGCAGCCGCGCTTTCACCTGGCGCCGCAGGCATGCCAGCCTGCCCCGAGGGATTGGTGCCCTTTCAAGTGGCTCCTTCCCCTAGCGCGGCTCCGGTATCAGCGATGCCAACACCGGGAAGCCTGATCGTTGGGGTGGCGAAGAAGAAGATTGGCGGCGAGACAGCCGACAGCGTCTCACCCTCGGCTTCATCAGGGCCGCAGTTCCAGTGCGGCACTCCCGAGCAGGCAGCCGCTGCCAATGCTGGTGCCGGTGCACCGTCGGCAATGTCGAGCGTGGGCGCGGTCATGGCGGCGACGCCGCAGGGAATGCTGGTCACCGGGGCAATCGCGGCAGCCCCGGCGGCGGGAAAGGGAATCAAGAAGCTTGGCGGCATGCTCGGCCGAGGAAAGCAGAGCAGCGAGTCGATGGCGAAGGACCTCGCCAAAGGACGTCTCCAGGTCAAATCGATCCGGTTCGTGGATGGCAGCGATGAGCTGGCTCCCGAGTACGAACCGGCGATCGCTTCGCTGGCCGAGGCTCTTCAGCAGTCTGAAGGTCGGTTTTTGCTCCTGCTGCCGGCGGAAGCGGACGAACAGGGACTGCCCGATTCTGCGGTGGCGCAGCGTCGCCTGACGAGAGTCGCAATGCACCTTCAGTTGGCCGGCGTTCCAGATGGACGCCTGACGATGGTGGACGAGCGGGCCGGCGAGAGGAAGGCGGCGAAGACAGCCAAGCGCGGCGACGCGCGGATCGAGCTCGTCAGTCTTCCGGCGGAGCCAGCGCGATGAGAGACGTGCCGCGGAGCGTATGGATACTCGGCTCGGCCGCTTCGCTTGCGATGGGCACCGTCGCCATCCGGCAAGCAGCCGCGGAGCAGGAGGTGTGGCAAGCCGACATCCGGGTGCAGTCCATGGAAGTCCTGTCGGCACGAGGCGTTCCGGCTGCTGGCGACGGGCGCGGCGGACAGCTGTCCACGCGGATCGTCGTCACCAGCGACAACGACGACGACGCAAGGGCCAGCCGGCTCGAGATTCTGCTGCCGGTTGGCGTCACGGTGCTGCGGATGCCGTCGGGTTGCAAGGCTAGTCCAGGGGCAGTGTCCGGGCTGACCGCGCGCGTGACTTGCGAGCTGGGTGATTTGCCAGTGCGCGGTCTTCGTGAGGTAACGATAGTGACCAGCGGCGTTCCGGCGAACCGTCAGGCGCGGTTCGGAGCCTTCGTTGCGAGCGACACCCCCGATCCCGTACCGTCAAACAACTACGCCGAACGCGCGGTGCCATGATCCGAATGCTGCTAACCGCGGCCGCTGCCGCGCTTGCCATCGCGCCGGCTCTCGAAGCACAGCCGGCGCACGTCCAGCCCCAGGTTCCTCTCGCGGCGCGAGCGGCGACTATCCGCAATCCGCGTGCATTGAGCGCAACCGAGTTGCTAGGCCGTAACGATGCAGGTACCTCGCCGCGCATCCGGTTCGAATGGGAACAGGTGGGCAAGGCGAGTGCCTATCTGCTAGCCGGCCGATGGACCGATGGCCAATCGTGGGCGGTGCGTTCGCAGGAGTATCGCGTCACGGCGCGCAACGCCACGAGTTGGGAGGTGAATCGTGTGACGTTCGACGTCTCTCTTCCCCGCGGCGATCACTCGTGGCAGGTGACTGCCCTCTTCGAGCCTGACGATACAGGCGACTTCGAGCATCCCGCTCGGATTTCGTTCGATATACGCTAGCAGCCCTGACTGGAGAAGCTCATGTATCCGCATTACCTGCAGGTGGGAGCGCCTACCAAGACGCCCACCAATCAGGCGGCTCATCGACGTCCCGCGCGGCGGCTTCCGGGTGCGCATGCGCTGGTAGTGCTCGGATTTCTCATCGCCGCGGCCGCGCAAGCACAGTCGTCCGGGCAGCCCGCGCAGAAGCTCCGTGTCGCCGTCATGGATCTCTCCGGCTCCGCACTCAGAATGCAGTCAACCACCGTGGGCATGCCGCCGACCCCGCAGTCGTACGGTCAGCCGTCGGGGGAACAGACGACAATAACGATCGCCATTCCTCCTCCCGCCGAGTTTGCCCGGGGCCTAACCGAGATTCTGACCTCGGTGCTGGTGAAGACCGGGCGGTTTTCGGTGCTGGAGCGCGCCGCGATGCAGCAGATCGACGCGGAGCAGGCATTGGGCGCGGGCGGCAAGACGACGAAGGAAACGGCCGCCGCGCCCGGTGCACTGTTGGGTGCGCAAGCGCTCATCACCGGTGACATCACGGGATTCTCTTTCGAGAAGTCGAGCCTGGGCGGCAAGCTGACGAACGTCGTAAAAGGCTTGACCGTCGCCAGCGAGCGGGTGAGCGCCGAGGTGATCCTAGACCTGCGCCTGATCGACGCCACTACGGGCGAGATAATCCATTCGGCGAAGGGAACGGGATCGGCCAGCCAGGTGGGGGTGGCCGCCGACCTGGTCAAGGACGAGAAGAAGTACAGCGCCGACGCGACGTTCACCACCCCGCTCGGCCAGGCTTCTCGTCAGGCGATACAGAGCGCGGTCGTCTCGATTCTGATGGGCATGCCGAAGATTCGGTGGTATGGCCGCGTTATAGATGAGCGGGAGGGTGTGGTTTACGTGAACGCGACGGTGGCGGATGGGATGCGGGCGGGCCTGGAACTGGAGGTGTTCGAGGCGCAGCCGGCGCTGGTCGATCCTGAAACGGGAAAGTCGCTGGGCGCGCCCGAACGTCTCGTCGGCACGATCGTGATCGAGACGACGCTCGAGAAGTTCAGTACGGCGAAGATGGTGAGCGGAACCGGCGTTGCCCGCGGGCACATCGTTCGGCTAAAGGCGAAGTGACCCCTCCGGCAAATCGGAGATCGCGTTCAAGGAGTTCTGGCTCAAGGATACCGGTCCGCTGTTTCTACCGGGCCTGCTCGCCGCGTCACTCGGGTTTCCGAGCTGCGACTAGGTCCACGGCAAGCCACTCCTAACGTGGCGAGGCCATACCAAAAAGTCGGGGCGCCGAAATAGATCGGCGCCCCGCTTTTCGATACTTCACTGCAGCTCGCCCGAGAGCTAGTGCTTGGTCATCGTCAGGCCGGATACAGTCGCTTCGGTGTTGTGCGCGAAACGAATGCCGTACACGCCATCCGTCGATTCGAGCTTGCCAAGGCCGACCACATCCGACTTGGGGTAGCTGCCGACGACCGTGCCGTTGATCGCGCACTCGACCTTGTCATCGTGCACGGACAGTGCGATCTCCTGCGTGACCGGCTCGCCCGGACCCGCCGCCTTGTTCACTGCCGGATTCGCCTCGCCACGCCGGCCGTTCACCTGGAACGGCTCAGGGCCAAATCCCCGAACGATGAAGTTCCCATTGCCGTACGCGGCGCAGTACAAATAGCTCTGCTTGTCGGTGCCGAGCTGGTTGCCGCCGATGACGATTCCATAGGGATGCGGGTGATTGTTCAAGCTCATGTACTTGGCCTCGGTGAACGTCGCCTTCACCGTGTAGTTGCCCGAGGCAGTGTTGGCCGCATTCCAGTAGGTGACGGCCGGGCCGGTTGTGACCTTCAGCGTATCGCCCTCCTTCGCGAATTTCGCGTTGGTGAGCTTCTGTCCGGCGGCCTCTTCCTTGGCGTCGATCTTTCCCTCCCATCCGAGAACCTCGATGCCGCCGCCTGAGACGACTCGGACAGTATCCTGTGCGCCGACGTCCAACCCGGTGACGAGCATCAAAGCGACAACTCCGATGGTCGAGCATTGTAGGGCACGCATGTCGATCCTCTTTGCTGAGTGAGTAGCTGGGGGTAGGTCGCTCTATCATATCGCGCAGTTCGAGGGGAGGCTACGCTGAAAATCACCAAATCGCATTCTCTGCATGCTCCCTTCGCGTTTCTTGCTCGTTCCTGACATAGCTTGTTCAGGCTGCGCCCGTAGCCACCACTAACCGTTCATGTTCAACAGGTTCGAGACGGGGCTGCTCCCCAGTGTGAAGCGGCCTACCAACCGCACGTTTGACCCATGATGAACCGGGACTCGTACAACAGCATCGCCAGGCAGTGGAATTCGGCTCGCGTCGCCTTCGTCAAGGATGAGCGGCGATATCTCGACACGCTCCTGTCAGGCCTCGAACCTCCAGCTTCCATTCTCGACGTCGGGTGCGGTACCGGTCGTCCGATCGCCGAGTTCGTACTCGGCCGCGGACATCGGATAACGGGAATCGACCAGGCGGAGGAGTTGCTTGCCATTGCGCGCGAGCGATTTCCCGAGGGCACCTGGATCCACGCACCTATCGAGGAGTACGTATTCGAAGGCTCGTACGATGCAGTCGTCTGCTGGGATACGCTCTTTCACATCGAGCGAGCCCACCATCGACGGATCCTCACCGATCTCCATGGCTGCCTGACAACTCACGGGCGCCTGATGCTCACCGCGGGAGGCTCCGCCAATCCGCCATTTACCGACACCATGTTCGGCCATGAATTCTTCTACGACTCGTATCCCCCGGAGCTACTGGGATCCATGATGCGCGAGATCGGCTACGAGCTGCTGATCGAAGAGTTCATGGACGTTCCGACCTCTGGACGGGACAAGGGTAGAATCGCGATCGTAGCACAGAGATCGCCATCGGAGCGGTCGTCGTCAGGCAGATTGTGAGTGTTGACCTGCGGTAGCTACTGACGCAACTTGCCCGGGCGGCGGCGGCGCCGCCCGGTGTCGTCCTGAATTGGGCCAAGGTTCAGGCCCGAGTTCACCCAACGGCGACACATTGCGACGGCGCGTCCCACGCTCCATGTTCACGCCGCGCTGCGCAGATTCTCGTGGACAGGTTCTGCCTCGCAACTCGTAGTTTCTCAGTTCGGGCATCTCCGGCACCGGAGCATGAGCGTGGCCACGGATCGTTCGCAATCGAGGTGGCGGCCTGAAGGCATTGTCGCACGAGTGCTGCTTTATTACGCCGCGCTCGCTGCCGTGGTTCTCATCGGCCGAGCTCTGCTCCCCGACCGGGTAATCCGGGCGATTGCCGTATCGCTGGAAGCCGGCGGAATCGTCGGCGGCGCGATAACACCCTTCGCCACGGGTACGGCGGCGCCCACTCCTCCCCCCGGCGCGCTGGCGCTCGCCGCGGCGATCGCCATCACCACCGCCTGCCTGCTCTCTATCCCTGTCGCCTGGCTCTACATCCTGACGAGACAGAAAAAAGGCTACCGACAGTCGGTGGTGCAAACGCTCATCGTGCTCCCTGTCGTAGTCGCCGGAGTGGTAGTGCTGGTCAAGCACAGCCTGGCACTGGCGTTCAGCCTTGCCGGCATCGTCGCCGCGGTTCGCTTCCGGAACACGCTGGAAGACAGTAAGGACGCCGTCTACATCTTTCTCGCGACCGGCATTGGACTGGCCTGCGGCGTTCGGCTCGAAGTAGCAGTGGTGCTGTCGGTGGCGTTCAACATCGTGGCGGTGGTGCTCTGGCAGACCGATTTCGGAAGCACCCCGGCGCCGCTCGAAGGAGCGCGGGCGCAGCGCCGGCTGGAGAGAGCGATGGCGGTCGCCAACCGGACGGGGATGTTCCTCGCGCGCATGGATGACGAAGTGCTCAAATCAATGTCGCCCGAGCAGCTCGATGCGCTGGCCGACCGCGCCTGGCGGCGCCGCAAGCGTTATGCGGAGGGCGAGGACATCGAACGACAGGAGTTCGAGTCGCTGCTCCGCGTGCGCACCCGGGATCCCGACGCGGTCCGCCGGCTGGCCGGCCCGGTTCTCGACGAGACCACCGAACGCTGGCGGTACGGCGGCGTTGTCCACGAGGGCGACGGCACCCACGTGGTCGAGTTCAGTATCGCGTTAGGTAAGCACCGCCCCGCCGTGCTCACCACCTCCCTGCGCAATACGGGAGGGGAAGCCGTGCTCGATCTCGAGCTACGCTGATCCCTGATCCCTGACCCCTGACCCCTGACCCCTGCCCTCTTACTACCCGCGGCAGGCGCGCCCGAGGGCTCGGTGCGCGCGCTCCGGATCATCGAGAATCTCGAAGAAGTCGTTGAAATAGGCCAGCGTGCGGCCGCGGCCTTTCGCGTCCAGCGCCGGCTCGTTCATGTACAGCGCAATTATCGCTTCCCGTTTCTGGCGGAACAGGTCGTACACCTCTGGCCACTTGTTCTCGAAGGTGCAAAACCCCCGAAACAGCCGGTCGCGCACCGTACGAAGGTTGAGCCGCGGATCCGGCGTCGCATAACGGGTATTCACGGCGCCGGCGAAATCGAAGTCATATGCCATCGGATACATCGCCGTCGTCGACTGGAAGATCTTGACGTTGTGCAATCCGGTGATCGACCAGTCGGTGTTTCCGATCATGTACTGGAATACGCCGAGCAGCGCCGATTGGTAGGAGTCCAAGTGGTCCGGTCCCGCACCCTCGGCCTCGACGTGAGTCGTGCCGGTGCGCTTCGCGACGTCCTCATCCTCCTCGAGCAGAATTGCATAACGCGTCAAGCTGTCCCGAGGCGACGCTTGGTCCACGTACGTCGCGCGA
>JBGTNB010000557.1:0-1849 GCA_041743285.1 Gemmatimonadaceae bacterium | reverse complement strand
TGACGGCGTGCTCCACGAGGTCCCCAGCCCGCCGCCGCGGTGGCAGCCTGCGATCCTTTCCCGCCTCAAAGTCATGAGCGGCATGGACCTCGCCGAGAAACGCGTTCCCCAGGACGGCCGAATCAAGCTCTCGCTCCCGGGCAAGAAACTCGACGTCCGTGTATCCTGCCTGCCCGCGATCCACGGCGAGACCATCGTCATGCGTCTTCTGGATCAGTCCAGCGTCCTTCTTGGACTCGGCGACGTTGGCTTCCTGCCAGATACTGTCCGCCTCTTCGAGAGTCTGATCAAAGCGCCCACCGGCATCATCCTGATGACGGGCCCCACCGGCTCCGGAAAGACCACAACGCTCTACGCCGCGCTCGGCACGATCAACAACCCCGAGACGAAGATCATCACCGTCGAGAACCCGGTTGAGTATCAGATCGAGGGCATCATCCAGGCGCAGGTGAACGACGAAATCGGAATGGGCTTCGCCTCCGCGCTGAAGACCATGCTCCGCCAATCGCCCGACGTGATCATGGTCGGTGAGATTCGAGACATGGAAACGGCGGAGATCGCCATCCGCGCCGCCCTCACCGGTCACTTGGTTTTCTCGACGCTCCACACCAACGACGCGCCGAGCGCCTCCACCCGTTTGATCGACATGGGCGTGAAGCCGTTCCTGGTCGCCTCATCCATGCAGGCCGTCATCGCTCAGCGCCTCGCGCGCCGGCTCTGCCCCTATTGCCCGACGGAGTACACGCCGCATCCGGAAGAGCTCGTCGAAGTCGGCGTCGATCCTGAAAAATACATCGATCACCCGTTCGTCAAAGGCAACGGCTGCGAACGCTGCAGCGACTCAGGCTACCGCGGCCGCACCGCCCTTCACGAGATCATGGTCGTCAACCAGGAGATTCGGCGTCAGATCATGCAGATCAAGAGTGCGAAGCAGATCAAGCGCGAGGCCCTCAAGGCCGGCATGCGCTCCCTCCGCATGGACGGATGGGAAAAGGTCCTCATCGGCCAAACCACGATTTCTGAAGTCCTGCGTATCACGCAGGGCGACTGAGGAGCGTCGCATGCCCTGGTGGACCGATGTCTTTCAGGCGGCTCTCTCGCCCGGGGTCGAAGAGGTGACCCTCGCCGTGGGGCGTCCCCCCCAACTGCGCCAGTGGGGTCATCTCTCGTCGATCAGCAGCCAGCCGCTCTCCGCCGAGCAGACCCAGCGGCTCTTCGAGGCGATTGCCCCGCCCATGGTCTGGCGCAAGGTGCGCACGCTGGGTCAGGCGGAGTTCGTCTACTCCCTGAACCACACCGTGGGTTTCACGGTGCACTGCTTTCAGTTCCGCGGACGCGTGGGGATGATCCTGCGCCGCTCGCCTCAATCCATGCCGCAGAAGCGCGGCGCCGAAGAGGAGTGATTGTTCGATGCTTGAAATGAACGAAATGCTGAAGATTGTGGTGGAGGCCGAGGCCTCTGACCTCCACTGCTCCGTCGGCAAACAGCCGGTCATGCGCGTGCACGGCACGCTGGAGATCGTCGATCCCGCCATCCTCACTGGCGACGACACCGAGCGGCTGATGAAGGAAATCACTCCTCCCCGATATCAGCAGCAGATTCAGGAAACGGGCTCCGCCGACTTCGCGTACGCCTACTCCGACCTCGCGCGCTTCAGAACCAATGTGTACCGCAGCCTCGGCCGTCTTGGCATCTGCATGCGGTTGATCCCTTCGCGCAAACTCTCCTTCTCCGAGCTCGGCCTCCCCAAAGAGCACATCCTCGACTTGCTCCACGCCGAGCGCGGCCTCTGCGTGATCACCGGTCCGACCGGCTCCGGCAAGTCGACCACGCTCGCCACGATGATCG
>JBGTNB010000556.1:0-2956 GCA_041743285.1 Gemmatimonadaceae bacterium | reverse complement strand
CACCGCACCAGAAGCCGTCCGCCTCGCTACGCTCGACCACACCATGCAATGTGCTCCCTGCACCACGGAGTTCGAGCTGCTGCGTGCCTTACGCGAGGGACGGCCGACACCGCGTATGGCGCTGCCGCTCCGCTGGCTGGCCGCTGCGGCCATAGCTGGATTGGTGTTGACGAGCACGCTGGTGTGGCGCCGGAGCGCCGACGACGACCGCTCTACGCGTGACGCCGCCGAGAGCCTCGTTATGTATTCCCCCAGCGGTCCGGTCGCGGCAACGGCCGCGCGAACGCTCATCTGGGGCTCGGCGCCGGACGCTTCCCGCTATCTGGTGGAGCTCATGTCGGGCGATTCGCTTCTTTACACAGCGGAGGTCCGTGATACGATGCTCGCTCTGCCGGATACGGTCGCCACTCCCGCGGGAACGGAATACGGCTGGTGGGTGCGAATCCGTTATCCCGACGGAGCAGAGCGAGCATCACGCTTCGTCCACTTCACGGTAAGCGAGCCATAGATGCCGACGAGGAGGAGAGCTGCGGCACCCCACCACCAGAGGCCGCTGGCTCTTCGCTCACTGAGCGGCACGATTGCCAGGGGGTCGCCAACGAGGGTCCACGCCGCCCACTCGCGAATCGGCGCCCCACGATGCATCGCCGCCAGTTTTGCCTGGCGCAGCGCCTCACCTAACGTCGCTCCGCCGGCGAGAGCGCGATAATAATCGCCGACCAGCAGCGCCGCTCGTTCATCCTCGACCTGCCATGCAGTCGCCGCGACGGCTCGCGCGCCCGCGCCAAGAAAGGCCGAGGCCAGACCGTGGACCCCTTCCCCGCCGATCAGCACTCCCCCCGCCGTTCGGCAGGCCGACAGCACCACCAGCTCCGCGCGCAGCGGCAGCGCCGCTATGTCAGCCGGGGACACGAAACCGTCATCGCCCTCACCTGGCGCCAGCGCCAGCACTGTACTCGTCAGGCTTCGATCGTCGACGAGCGCGTGAGTGGCGAAATGGAGCACATGATAACCGTGCAGCGGAGAAGACTTTAGAAAGTACTCGGTGGCACTGGCGCCCAGCCGAACGGTTCCCTCGGTGGCGAAGCGCGCCGCGGCACGAGCCTCACCACGCGAAGCGGCAAGCCGCGGCAATTCGCCACGGCGCTCCAGCGCGGTTCTAACGGGATGGACCGCCGTGGCATTGCCTGCCGGCAGGGCGAAACGAGGATCCCCGAACGCGAGAAGCCGCACCGGCCCTCCTCGCACCGGCCGACTCCAGAGCGCAATGGCAAGGGCAGCCGACGGCGCCGTTGCAATGGTGAAGCGCTCTAGCGCAAAACCGCCTCCGTCCATTCGCAAAGCGTCGAAGGGAACACGGTGGAGAACATCGTCGGGTACGATTATCAATCTGGTCACCGCTTCAGGCAACACTCTCACTACCGGGTCCAGCACCGCGCGCCCCAGCACCCGCGCCGGGTGTGCAACCGGTCCTCCCGCTTCGAGCAGCCCGACGAAGCGGCTCACCACTGGCGTCAATGAATCGATCGGCGTGAGTGCCACGACCTGAACGGCGGCCTTGGTGATTACGAACGCCGTGGTGGGCTCGCCGTGACGGCCGGCGACATACGCTATCAAAGCCGTCCGCTGATCGGGAAGCGACCGTGATACGTCGGACGCAGTCACGTGAGCGGGAACTGACTCTTCAGAATCGATAGGCGATGGCGCGTGGGAGGTCCCCCGTCGCGCGGCGTCGTGACGAATCAACCTGTCGCGTAATTCGCGCGCCCGACGCCGCTCGGCCAGAGCGAAGGAAACATCCACCTGGCCTCCCAGCGCCAGCGCCGATAGAATCGTGGCGATGCCAAGATCGGGATCCACCTGGTCGTCGGTACGCTGGAACGCGAGCAGGCGAATCTGCCTCAGATCGAGCGCTGCGCGCCATGACTCGAGCTCATCGGTCGCGGCGAGAATCTCCTTCGAAGCTCGCGCGAGATCACCTCTTCGTGCATGAACTTCGGCGAGCCGTGCGCGTGCCGGATAACCACGGCCGCGTTCTTCCGCCGTCAGGCGCGAGAGGTAGGCAACAAAGCCGTTTTCGGCCGCCTTCAAATCGCCGCGGTCGAGCGCAAGCGCCGCAATGTCATACGTCAGGCGCTGCTCCCATTCGTCCAGCCCAACCTGACGGGCCGCCGTGCGCGCTGCCTGGAGCTCGGCTTCGGCGACGGCCCATTGGCCAACGGATCGTGCCATGGCCGCCAGCGCTCTCCGCGGCGCGATAGTTGGATACCCGCCAAAGTCCCCGGCGCGAGCCAACGCATCCGAATAAGCGGCGCGCGCGGCGGAAGTATCGCCGGCAGCGCGGGCAATGTCTCCCTGAATGCCTCGCAAAGTGGTGATCGAGCGCTCGTTTCCCTGCCTTACGAGCATCGATTCGGCATGGGCTGCGTATAGCGAAGCTGAAGCCAGGTCGCCGAGTCGCAACGACGCCGAAGCGAGGAACATGGATGCCATGGAAGCGGTGGCCTCGGCACCTGACGAAGTCGCCTCCCGCGTTGCCTCCTCCAGCGCGCGCCAAGCCTGTCCATACGCGCCTGTCGTGACGAGCACATAGCCACGCCATTGCAAGGTCACCGCCAGACCCGCCCGGTCACGGGTGCGGCGCTGTAGCTCGGCGGCTGTTTCGCTCTCCCGCAAGGCAGCGGTGAGATCTCCGTCTCGATAGGCCGCCTTGGCCATCCCGAGCAAGCAGGTGGCGCGAATACGATCGTTACCGGCGAGGCGCGCCAGCTCCGCACCGGCGCGCGTTTCTTCCCGTTCCGGCAGTTCGCCGAGTTCGATCTGTACGGGCGGACCAGCCCTGGCGCAATGGAAACGGGCGCGAACCGCCATGTCGCCATGCGGCAGCAGCGAAGCAACCAGCGCGTAGATGCTGTCTGCGGCCGCATCGGACGTCGTTCGTGACACGGCCGCCGCC
>JBGTNB010000555.1:0-24785 GCA_041743285.1 Gemmatimonadaceae bacterium | reverse complement strand
AGCTGAGTTTGCGGGCGTCGGGGCTTATATCAACGTGCCTATCAAGCGATACTCGAGTGGCATGCAACTCCGGCTCGCCTTCGCAGTGGCGGCACACCTTGCCGCCGACGTGATGATAATCGACGAGGTGCTCGCGGTCGGCGACGCCGAGTTCCAGCGTAAGTGTCTCGGCGCCATGCGCGATGTTAGCCGGCGTGGACGGACCACTCTGTTCGTGAGCCACAACATGGCCGCCGTGGAGTCCCTGTGCACCCGGGTAATGTGGCTCGAGAAGGGGGAGATCAAACGGATCGGCAAGCCTGACGAGGTGGTGCGCGAGTACCTGACGGCCGGGATGTCCGAGCTGCGGAGCGAGAGCGCCGAGCAACGGCTCGACGACCGCCCACGCAGCTGGGTACTGGGGAACGGGCGACTTGAATCGCTCACCTTTCACCGGATCGGCGATAGTTACGGCCGCTCGCCTTGGGACGTGGCTTTCGGCGAGGCGTTCGAGCTGGAGCTGAAGTTCCAACTCGACCGGCCAATGGAAGGGTTGGTGCCCGGCATTGCGATAAGAAGTGACCGAGGCGAGGAAATCCTTACGTCCCACGCCAGCGATGCCGGCCCGCTCGAGATGCCGGCGGGTTCCGCGACCGCACGCGCAACGGTGCGCGTTGCGCAGCCGTGGTTGAGGCCTGGCACCTACTTCCTCGAGGTGGGATTGCTGTCCGGCACACGTCTAATCGACCACGTCCGTGACGCGGCCGTGCTGGTGGTCGAGGATCAGGCGGCCGTCGGGGCCCCTCCGCTTCCCCTGAAGAAGGGATTCGTGGCGCCGGTATGGGAGTGGCGTTATGCAGACTGAAGCGGCGGGCCAGAGCCGGCCGGACTCGCCCGATCGCGCTGAAAGCATGCAACAGCTCATACTCGACGCGTTGCATGCCGTTGCCGACGAGCTTCCCTCGCTCGAGATGCTGCCGGAGCGACGGTACGACACGGCCGTCTTTCCAACGATTGGGCAATACGACTGGGCTCTTGGTCAGGTACTCTATGCGCTGGTGCGGTACACGCGGCCTCGGCGAATCATCGAGTTCTCGACGAGCAGCGGATATTCGACATCGTTCACGGCACTAGCACTGAGAGCGAACGGCAGCGGTATCGTCGAGTCCATCGACATTGATCGCAACGCGCAGACTTCAGCCTGTGCATGGCTCGACCAGCTTGGGGTGGCCGAGCACGTGCGGCTTCATAACGGCGATTGCCGGGTCATGGTCCCTCCGCTCCTCGGGCCCGATGTCGATATGCTTTTCATCGACACGCTGCACTCCTTCGACATTGCGCTCTGGTACTTCCGACAACTGATTCCTGCGCTGGACCCAGCGACGCTGGTTCACATTCATGACGTGATGCCGCCGGAGGCGCGAGTCCGGATTCATGGAGGTCCTCCATACACGCCTAAACCCCCGCCGCCGGGGCCCGATGGCACGTATCTTCTGAAGCGAGCGATCTGGCTGCTGCTGCACGGGAAGGTTCCCAATCCATTTCCGGCCCGCCCTCTCCGCGAGATCCTCCCACTCGATCGGCTCGAGGTATTCCCCGGGCGAGATGGCGAGCTGAAGACCATTGACGGCAACTACTTCGAGGAAGCGACGCTCGTTAGGGAACTGCTGCGTGATGTTGATCAGTCCGAGGCGGTCTACGTACACCGCCTAGCGAGTAACCTGCCGGTGGTCGAGGCGCAGCGATACGCCAAGCGGGATCGCATCCAACGCACGGACGCAGCCGGCTCGCCGATGGAATGGAACGATGCGCTATGGTGCCGCGCCGGCACGCTCCAGAGATGTGCTTCGCCGGCTCGGGTACGCGCGCTCATTTCGCAACTTCGTGCCCGCTATTACCGCGCCTGACGTGCCTTTCTACCTATTTCCCCAACGCCCGTAACCACGTGACGGCCATCCGAAATCTCATCACCGGCGGAGCCGGCTTCATTGGCAGCCACCTAGCCGAACATCTGCTCGACAAAGGTGAAGACGTGATCGTCTGGGACGACTTGTCGACCGGACGCATGGCAAACCTCAGGCAATGCCTTGGCCGGCCTGGCTTCCGGTACATTATCGGAGATTTTACCGAGGACCCGACGTTCGAGCGATGCGTCGAAGGTGTGGATGTTGTGTACCACCTCGCCGCCGCCGTGGGTGTCCAGCTAATTGTCAACGATCCGGTGCGCACAATTGAAACGAACATCCGGGGCGCGGAGGTCGCGTTGAGCGCGGTCGCCAAGTTCGGGAAGCGGGTGTTCGTCGCATCGACGAGCGAGGTCTACGGCAAGGGCACCCGCATCCCATTCTCCGAGAACGACGACGTAGTCTACGGGCCCACGACGAAGCGGCGGTGGAACTACGCCATCTCGAAAGCGGTGGACGAGTTTCTCCTACTCGCCTATCATGAGTCGCATGCGCTGCCCGGCGTAGTTGGCCGGTTGTTTAACACAGTAGGGCCGCGTCAGGTGCCGTTTTACGGAATGGTGATTCCGCGGTTCATTCAGCAGGCAAAGGCGAACGCGCCTCTTACCGTTTATGGTGATGGCTCGCAGAGCCGCTGCTTTGGGCACGTGCTGGACATCGTGCCGGCGATCCACAAGCTCGCGCACACCGAGGCGGCGATGGGACAGGTGGTGAATCTCGGTTCGGACGAGGAGGTGACGATCCTTCAACTAGCCGAGAGGGTGAAGGAGCAAGTGAAGAGCAAGTCGGAAATTCAATTCGTTCCCTTCGAGCAGGCATTCCGTCCAGGGTTCGAAGACATGCAACGCAGGGTTCCGGATCTGGCGAAGGCGAAGCGGCTGATTGGCTTTGAGCCGAAACGGAAGCTGGACGAAGTGATCGCCGACATTCTTTTGGACACCGACTCATGAGCGCTCCGCCAGCCTGTATTCAACTCTCGATCGATTCGCCGATCGGCACGGCGACGCGTGCTGAATAACACCCTAGGGGATTGGGCGACGTGAAAAACGTCAGGCGCATCGTAATTCTCTACCCAGGAGAAACGAGTTCCGAGCGCCTCAACAAGCCAGCAAATTACTCGCTTTCCAGGCTGCTTCTTCGCCTACATTCGGAGGGGCAGATCCCGATCCACTTCTTCAATACTTCTCCGATTCGAGAGCGCTACGGAAACATTGAATTCATTCCTTTTTCCAAGCCTGCATATGTGCGGTGCGTAATTCGCCTGGCTATGAGCACTCGAACGCTCATTATAAGCCAGATGAACTCCTATTACCGGTACGCGCTGTTTATGCGCAGCCTATTGCCTAACTCGCGCCTGCTCGTCAGACTCGGAGGGGTATACTACGGTAGGAAGCATCTGGATTCCGCAAGCTTTCAGGAAGAAATCGACTCTTATCTTCATTATCTTCGTTCCGCTGACATGGTGTTGAGCACAGCGGATGGCACGCCGGTCGACTACTTCATGGAGCGTGTAGGGGTGCCGAGGAATCGCTACCGCAAGTGGCTGAACGGTTTCCCAGAGATTCCGAATATGCAGGGCTACCGGCGTGGAAACCGGATCGTATGCATTTCGCGACTCTCGTCGGAAAAGGGGATTGACTGCGTCGTACGTTCATTCGCACTAGCTCTACCGAGACTCCGCGAACCGCATACTCTGACGATCGTTGGCGACGGCCCTGATCGGGCGAGCCTCGAGCAACTAGCGAGTGAACTCGGTGTTCGCTCAAGCGTCGAGTTCGTGGGCGATTCGTTCGACATCGCCCGCTATCTCTACACTTCCAAGCTCCTAGTGAGCGGGCTGGCGAATAACCCGATCATGGAGGCGATTGCCACGGGGACGCCAGTGATCACCGTGGAACTCGGTGAGATCGCCTCGTTATATGGCCACTATCCAAATGTACACGTGATGGACTATCCCCCCGGCGGTTGCGGTCGCATCGACCAGGAACACTGCGAGCCGCTGGCGCAGCAAACAGCCGCTCGGATAGTTCATGTACTAAACGAGTATCCAGAGCTCCCTCTCGCAGAGCATCGTATCGGTCCAGCCCTTTACGACTGGGACCAGCGGCTTCAAGAGGAGATGGATCTGTACGAGGAACTGTTCGAGCAGTGAGTTTTCGACCGCTGCGCCCCTCGACTGATGAGGTTGGCGGCTTACGATGCTTTTTCAGCAGTGCGCGGCGTCTGCAGGCACTGGTATAGGTGCGTTTACTAGTAGTCAGCCATAATTATCCGCGTCGCAGTGCTACTGGTGCCGGGCTGTTCATCCACCGACTCAACCGCGGCCTCGCCGCGCGAGGGATGGAAGTCCACGTGCTTCAGCGCGTCGAGTGGGCGCCTCCGTGGCCCCTCTCCTCACTTACTCGAGAATGGCGTGAGTCCCGGACTCTCCGTGCCGACCTGTTCAGCGAGCTGGATGGCATCCCGATCCACCATCCAGCCACGGTGCACCCGCGTCCGAGCCGCTTCTTCAATCCCGATATCTGGGGCCGTCAGGTCCGTACACTCGTCGACTACGTGCAGCGCCGCCCTCGGCTCGCGCAAGCCGATGCGGTGATGGGTCATTTTATGGTCCCCGATGGATATCACGCCGTGCGGCTTGCTCAGCATCTCGGTGTCCCTTCCTGCGCGATGGCCTGGGGCGACGACGTGCATGCCTGGCCCGAAGCCAAGCCCTCCTGGCGAGAGAAGCTCGAGGTCGTCCTGCGGCAGTGCGATGGACTCGTAGCGTGCTCCGACCGTCTGGCAAGAGATGGCGCATCCTGGGTGGACAGCCACACGAAATGGGACACGATCTACGCTGGCACGGATCTCGAGCGCTTTCACCCGCCCTCTGCCGAGGAACGTCGTGAGGCTCGGCGACACCCAGCCCTTGCCGCCATCCCCTCCGACGCCCCCGTCCTGCTCATGATCGGGCAGCCGGTGGTCGCGAAAGGATACATGGAGCTGTTGGATGCCTGGCAAGCACTGGCTCCAGTGGCCGAAAGTTGGCACCTCGTCATGATAGGCGCCAACTGGGGGAACGTCGACGTTGCGAGCGAGATCATTTCGCGCGGTATCAAGCACTGCGCACACTGGCATGGACCGCAGCCCGCCGAGTGCATTCCGATCCTGCTTCGCGGATCCGACGCGTTTGTGCTGCCGAGTCATAACGAAGGATTGTCGCTATCGGTAATGGAGGCCATGGCCACAGCGCTGCCGGTCATCACCACGGATGTCGGGGGCCACCGCGAAGTTCTGCGCAATGGAGAGAACGGATGGTTGATTCCCGCGCGCGACGCCCGTGCGCTCGAGCGGGCATGCCGGGAGCTGATGACGAGTTCCGATGATCGAATCGCTCGTGGCATCGCGGCGCGAAAGACTATCGAGCAGATGGGATCGCCTGACGACAGCGCGGCGCGACTCGCCGCCCTCCTCGAGCGCCTCGTGGAACGCCGAAGTACGAACACCACGGTGCCCGTAACCTCCCGCCGCTCCGGATAGCAGTCATGTGTGGCATTAACGGACTCCTGTCGCGAGGCATCGAACGGCATGATGATGCCGTCATAACGGGTAGGGATGTGCAGGCCCACCGCGGCCCTGAAAGCGCGGGGTTCTGGACCGCAGCCACCGGGCGCGGCGAGGCTCGCGTGACGCTCGGCCACCGCCGCTTGTGCATCCTGGATGTGTCGGAGCGCAGCGGCCAACCAATGCTGCTCACCAGCGAAGGACGTGTGCGGCCATCCGGACCGGAGATGCAAGCGGGTGCCGAGCTCGCGATGGTGTTCAATGGCGAGATCTACAACTTCGTCGAGCTGCGCACTGAACTCACCGCGCTGGGCGCACGGTTCGCAACGACCGGTGACGTGGAGGTCTTGCTCCTGGCATATGCCCACTGGGGAACCGAGTGCTTGTCGCGGCTCAACGGTATGTTCGCCTTTGCTATCTGGGACGCGCGACGCGACGAGCTGTTCTGCGCTCGCGACCGTTTCGGCGAGAAGCCCTTCCACTACGTGCTGGACGAGCCGCGAGGGCTCTTCGCTTTCGCCTCAGAGATCAAGGCGCTCGTCGCCATAGGAGCGACCGACGCCGAACTCGAGCCGCGCGCCATGTACCGCTACTTCCGGTTCGGTGAACAGGCTGGCGTCGAACAGACGATCTGGAGCGGGGTCAGGCGGCTGCCGGCGGCGCACGCCGCGGTTGTTCGATTCTCGGGCGCGATTCCGGAGATGCGCGCCTGGCGGTACTGGAATCTTCCCCCCCGCGGCAATCGCGGCGACGATGCCGGAACGATCGCCGAGTTCCGCGATCTGTTCGCCGATAGCGTCAAGTTGCGACTCCGCTCCGACGTGGCAGTCGGATCGAGCCTCTCGGGCGGCCTCGACTCCTCCAGCGTCGTCTGCCAAGTCAGCGCGCTCGGCGCCGCGGCGGGTCAGCTGGCGTTCACGGCAGCCATGGACGATCCGGTGCTCGACGAGAGTCGTTATGCGGCCATCGTCACGTCGCACACGGGAATCGCCGGACACTCCGTCACGCCTACGGCGCACGAGTTCGCCGAGTCGTTCGACCGGCTGTTCTACCATCAGGAAGAACCATTTCCGAGCACGAGCATCTTCGCGTCCTATCTCGTGCAGCGGCTGGCGAGCGAACACGGCGTCACAGTGCTGCTCGATGGACAGGGGGCGGACGAGTACCTCGCTGGTTATGCACATTATCCCGCAGCGGCGCTGGTCGATCTCGCGAGAGTGGGTAACCTCCCCGGATGGCGTCGTGAACGTCACGCCCTTCTCGCGCGCACCGGGGCTGACCCTGTGCCACCTCGTGCGGTGCTGTGGCATTGGTGGATGGCGCGACGTCCGTCGAAGCGCCCGCGTGAAATCAATGATTCGCAGAATATTTCATTTCTAGAAATGGACTTCAGGCGTGGTTATGAGCGCGATGTCGCCCGGGCGATGCCTTCGAGTGATAGCGTGCTTGAATCCAGGCTCCGTGCCGACCTGTTGGACGGACACCTCCAGGAGCTGCTGCGCTACGCAGACCGCAACGCCATGGCGTTCGCGCGTGAGACGCGGCTCCCGTTCCTCGACCACCGGCTGGTCGAGCTGGTGATGACGAGGCCTGTCGATCTCTCGTATCGCAACGGCGAGAGCAAGTGGGTGCTTCGTCAGGCGATGCGCGGCACGGTGCCTGATGCCATACTCGACCGGCGCGACAAAGTTGGGTTCGCCACGCCCTGGTCGCGTTGGACAAAAGGTCCGCTTGGGAATGTGATGCTCGAACGGCTCCGCGAAGCCGAGGCGGCGCTGGCGGGCATCGTGCGACCCGGTGCGCTTGCCATCGACTCGCAAGGTGCGCTCGGCGTTATGGCGATTGCCAGTATGCGTACGCAACTGCAGCGCCTCGCGCCAACGCCGCTAGCGGTCGATCACCGTTGAGCTCGACAACCTTGCGGGTGATGAGCATTTTGGGCGCGCGGCCACAGTTCGTGAAGGCGGCCGTCGTCTCGCGCGCCTTGCGATCCGCGGGAATCGAGGAGACGCTCGTGCACACGGGGCAGCATTACGATGACCGGATGAGCGCCGCCTTCTTCCGTGAGCTGTCGATCGGCGAACCTGATATTCAGCTTGGGATAGGCTCGGGAACGCACGGGGAGCAGACGGGCAGAATGCTTCGAGCGCTCGAAAACGTCATGCGAGAGATGGAACCAAGTCGCGTGGTGATCTACGGCGATACGAACTCGACGATTGCCGGTGCGCTGGCGGCGGCAAAGCTCTGCATTCCGGTAGATCACGTGGAAGCGGGGCTGCGCTCGTACGATCGAGACATGCCGGAAGAGCAGAATCGCATCGTCGCCGACCACCTCTCAGATCTGCTCTTCTGTCCGACGCGCGTGGCGGTGGACAACCTTTCACGGGAGGGGGTCACGCACGGCGTGCAACTCGTCGGCGACGTCATGCTGGATCTCGCCCTCGTCGTTCGCCAGGCAGCGCTCTGCGCTCAGCCGCCCCAAGGCCTTGCTTCCGGCGAGTTCTTCACGACGACGCTGCACCGCGCTTCCAATACAGACGATCCGGTTCGGCTCCGGTCGCTCGTGCAGGCGTTGCGGGAGGTGTCAGCTGGCGTCGGGCCTGTGGTGCTGCCGGTGCATCCCCGGTTGCGCAGGCGACTCGACGAGGCCGGCATCGATACGGATGGCATCGTGACCACCGAGCCCGCTGGATACACGGAGATGCAGACACTCATCCTTCACAGCCGCGGCGTTATAACCGATTCGGGAGGCGTGCAGAAGGAGGCGCTTTTCCATGGCGTTCGCTGCATAACGCTGCGCGACACCACCGAATGGCCGGAGACCGTCGACGCCGGCATGAACACTCTCGTACAGGATCCGGCCGGCATTCTAGCTGCCGCCCGGGGCTGCGCGGGTCGCATCGGTTCTCCGCCCGAGATCCTGAATGCGTTCGGGGGCGGAGTCGCCGGCGAGCGCATCGCCGCCGCGATTTCCGCTGCGGGATCTCAGCGACGCCGATGGCGGCGGGTATGACGAGCGCGCGATGCGACTACGCACTGGTGCACCTCGTATCGCAGGAAGCTGACAAGGATCTGATCGGCCCGCAAGTGCTCGACAATGCGGCGGCGCAGCTTTGCGATGGGCCACACGCTCCCGCCGTCGTAGCGGCGGCGTTTCTCGAACCCGTGCGACACGCCTTCTCGCGTCGGATACAGAGGAGAATGCGCGAGCACGCCGCGCGGCGGCCGGGGGTGCGCGTACTCCTTCTGCCATACGTCAGCCGGTTGAGCCGCTCTCGAAATGCGGGGCTGCTCGCCCGGCGGCTGCGGTCGGTGGTCGGCCGGAGGGCGGTAGTGTTGCACTGCCGGGGCGAGAGCGCAGTAGACTGGGCGATTGAGCTCGCGTCGCTGCTCAACCCGAGTGCGATCATCGCCGACATTCGCGGTGCGTGGCCGGAGGAGCTGCTCTTTGCTCGCGGATTCTATGCGCACAATGACGCGGATGAGCAGTCACGCGCCGCGCACGATTCGGCGCTAGCGCATCTCCAACAGGCGTGCGCGGCTTCTGCGGCGGTCGTATCGGTTTCGGCAGGAATGATCGAATGGCTGAGCGATGCCGGAGTTCCTGTCGAGAAACTCACATACGTACCATGCTGCGTCACGGGACAGACCTTCGATCCCGATGTCCGGGAGAGCCTTCGACGCAGCCTCGGGTTGAGCGAGCGCCTCGTGCTCTGCTATCTCGGCACGATCACCCGCTATCAGCACGTTCATGATGGCGTTCTACCGTTCTTTCGCGCGGCCGCCGCCGAAGCGGCAGACGCCCACCTGTTGTGCGTCACGCCGGAGAAAGTGCGGATGGCGAACTTGGTCGCGGAAAGCGGTATTGCCATGGATCGCGTAACAATCGTCTCGGCCGCGCAGTCAGAGGTCGCTGCCTATCTATCGGCGGCGGACGCGGGAATTCTGTTGCGCGCCCCGAGCCGGCTCAACCGCTACTCGCAACCCACCAAGCTCGGCGAGTACCTGGCGGCGGGTCTTCCCGTGATCGTCTCACGCGGCACGGGTCGGGTGGACGAGTTGATCGAGAATGAACGGGCAGGCGCAGCGGTAACCGTCTTCGGGCTGAGCGACAGGGCCCTGCGGGAGGAGGCACGCCGGGTATGCGACGAGCTCCGGGCGTGCGCTGCCTCTTTTCGAGTTAATGCGCTCGCCCTCTGCCACCGCGAATTTGAATGGGGACGCTACACGACGATCCTGCGGGATATGTACGTTGATGCATTGCGACAGCGAATTGAGCCAGTCCGAAACACCGGAGCGAACTAAATGAGTGACATCCCGCCGATCACGGCGGACCCGATCCGGCTCGTACTCGTCGGCTGCGGACGAATCGCCGACCGGCACATTGACGCCGCGGAGGCCATTCAGGAGCTCGAGATCGTCGCCGTGTGCGACGAGGTGGCTGACCGCGCCCGCGCCGCTGGCGAGCGCCTGAGCGTGCCGGCGTTCACGAGCTTTCCCGCAATGCTTGCTGAGACCGATGCGCACGCCGCCGTGCTTTGCACGCCGAGCGGCTTGCATTCGCGGCATGGCATTATGGCGGCGGCGCGGGGCCTGCACGTCATCTCCGAGAAGCCGATGGCAACGCGCATGGAAGACGCGGACGCGCTCGTCCGCGCGTGCGACGAGGCCAACGTCCACCTGTTCGTTGTCAAGCAGAACCGCCTCAATCCGAGCATCGAGCTCCTCAAGCATGCGGTGGAGAAGGGAAGGTTCGGACGGATCTATCTCGCCAATACGACGGTGCGCTGGCAGCGCCCCCAGAGCTATTACGACATGTCACCATGGCGCGGAACCTGGGAGTTCGACGGCGGTGCGTTCATGAACCAGGCGAGCCACTACGTAGATATGATCCAGTGGCTGATCGGGCCGGTGGAATCGGTCTCTGCCAAGACCGGCACGCTCGCCAGGCGCATCGAAAGCGAGGATACCGGCGTCGCCATCCTGCGCTTTCGCAACGGCGCGTTCGGGGTCATTGAAGTCACCATGCTTGCCTATCCTCGTAACATGGAGGGCTCGATTACCGTGCTCGGCGAGAAAGGCAGCGTCAAGGTCGGCGGGACGGCGCTCAACCGCATCGAGCATTGGGAGTTCGCCGAGTACGATGATGAAGATCGCGAGGCGGAGGCGCTTCGGTTGGCGCCCAATCCGCTTTCGGTCTACGGATCCGGGCACACACCCTACTATGAGAACGTAGTGCGCGTACTGCGAGGCGAGGCGGCGCCGGGCACCGATGGACGCGAAGGTCGCAAGTCGCTCGAATTGATCCTCGGGATCTACGAGGCAGCGCGCACTGGCCGCGAGGTAGCGCTGCCGCTGCGCAAGTTTACGCATGAATCGCGCGGCGCATGAGCGAGATCCGGGAGATGCCTGGGGGCTGGACGCTGCATGAGTCGAGCTACGTCGACGATGGCGCCGAGATCGGAAAGGGGACGCGGATCTGGCATTTCACCCACGTGAACCGCGGGGCAATAATTGGCAAGCAGTGCTCGCTGGGGCAGAATGTTGTCGTAATGCCAGGCACGAGACTTGGAGACAATGTAAAGGTTCAGAACAACGTTAGCATCTACGAAGGCGTCGAGTGTGAGGACGACGTTTTCCTCGGGCCGTCGATGGTATTCACCAACGTGATTAATCCCCGAAGCCACATCTCTCGCAAGGACCAGTATCAACGTACACTCGTCAGGCGTGGCGCGTCGATCGGGGCGAATGCGACCGTAGTTTGTGGCAACGAGCTGGGCCACTACTGTTTCGTCGCCGCTGGGGCAGTGGTTACCGGCGACGTGCCGGCGTACGCGCTGGTGGCGGGCGTACCGGCGCGTCGGATTGGTTGGATGTGCCAGTGTGGCGAGCGGCTGGAGTTGCCGGCGGAGCTGGCAACCGACGCGGCGACTGATTGCAAAGGTTGTGGAGCCGCCTATCGCGAGCAAGACGGCGTGATAATATCGAAGTGACCGCAAGTACGTTGCCAACACCGAGCAGGGCTTCGGCCGAGTCGGTCGCTGAACGCGGAGTCGCATTCCTTTGTCATCCCTATCATCGGGGTGGAGTAACACGATGGATGGTTGATGCCGCCGCCGAGTTTCGTCGGCGGGGCGCGCCGGTGTGGTTCGTGTCGCCAGAGCCACGCACTCCGTTCTCGAGTGGCGCTGGCCGTCCGACGATGACGTCCCTAGTGCGCGCACTTTCACCTCATGAGCGCCCTTTTCTCGTCGCCCCAAGAATAGGGATGCCGTTCGAGCTAGGGACACAGGCTTATCGAGCGGCCGTCTATGCGACGGCAGTAGGTCAGGAAGTGCCCCAAGGAGTGCCCGTCATCGTCTCTGACGACGCGGCCGTTTGGGCGGGAGCTGCGGCCCTCGGCGACAGCCACCCAATGATCGGGGTGTTGCACTCGGACGAGCCACACTATTACGAGCTGGCTCGGAGGTACCGCAGTACAGCAAGGTTTGTCGCTGTCTCTAGCCGCATAGCAACGAAGGTCTCGCGCGAGTTCGCGGCTACAGTCCCTGCAATTCCATGTGGTGTCCCCATGCGTGCGCTGGTCGCCGATACGAGGCAGCCGAATGATGTAGCGAGACTGATCTGGATCGGCCGAATCGAAGAGTCTCAGAAGCGTGTTAGCGACCTTCCAGCAATCGGTGCGGCGCTACGCACCCGCGGCTTAGCGTTCGATTTCACCATTGTTGGCGACGGCCCTGAACGTGAAAAACTCTCGAAAGAGGTCGAGGCTAGCGGACTAGGTCGCCACATTCAGCTTGTCGGCTGGAAAGATCAAAGCAGCATTTGGTCACTATTGTGTGCCAGTGACGTGCTCGTTCTGCCGTCGAATTTCGAGGGAATGCCCGTCGTCGTAATGGAAGCGCTATCGGCGGGTTGCTCGGTGGTAGCCTCTCGTGTGAGCGGACTGGAAGATGTCGACGATCGTTCCTATCCCGACTACGCATTCGCGACATTTATGACCGGCGACGTCGATGCCGCCGCAACTCTGCTTGCTCGTACACTCGAAGTGCCGCCCCCTACGCGGAGACAAGCTGCACGAAACATGGCAATGAAGCTGTTCTCCATAGATGTTTGCGTTGATAGATACGAACAAGCGATTGCCAGTATTCGGCGCGGGGCTTCGACCGCGGCAGTGCGAGTTCCCGGTATCTTGATGCCTAGCCTCCTTTCGTTTCCCGTCGCGATTGCCAGATCCACTAGGCGCTCAATGAAGCGCCTCTCTCAGTGAGCGCAACGCATCTTGGAAATGGGGCTTCCGCACATCAGCGCGAGCGACCCGCTGCTGTCCTTTCTGCCCGATCCTTTCCGCTGGCTATTGTACAGGAATCCATATCTACCGCTCCGGTGTGGAACAGATTTAGAGCGAAGAGGGGGGAACTTGCTGCATGGCAACGCTCCTCTTCGCTTGATCAGGCAAGTCGTCAGTGACGTTTCGTCGCCGGCTACTGGTGGTAGCATGGGAGTATCCCGGTGTCAACTCTCGTCAGGGTGCTGCGTTGGCACGCCGGATTGGCCAAATTGTGCGCGGGTTCGCTGCTTCCGATTGGCATGTTGACGTCTTGCATTACGAGCACCCGAACGTAAACCGCACAATAACACATCATGAAGGGATTCGACTTCATCCAGTGAAAGGTCCAGGCGTCCATCCATCAGAAGAACACGCGCGTGCGCTTCGTCGTATCGCTACTGCGTGGCACGGCGCAATTCACGGAGACCGCTCTGGGCAGTGGGCGCGAGGTGCAATGCGGCAGCTCGGCCTATTTGATGCCGCTCCTCCAACTGTTGTAATCGGCTGTTTCACGCCTCGCGGGCCGTTGGCTGTTGCTCGGGCTGCGGCAGGTCGGTGGAGAGTCCCCTGGCTGGCAGATCTACAGGATCCGGCACTAGAAGGTTCGTCGGACCGCCTCGCGCCATTTGTCAGGCAATGGATGCGACGCGTGTTACGGGATGCCAATACAGTCGTTCAGGTTTCGCCGGAGTGGGCGCAGTCCGACTCCCAAGTCCTTGCACGTGAGGTGGTCTCGATACGTCATGCGGTTCCGAGCATTCCGCCAGCCGAGATGTCCCTTTTCAAAGAAACGGTAAACGATTTTGTGCTGCTGCACGCTGGTTCGGTTCATTTCGAGCATCGATCGCCCCGTCCCTTGCTAGACGCACTCGCTCGGCTGAATAGCGGACCCGGACCAAGAACGGTTCTCGAACTAGCAGGTCGCGAGGAGGCATACGAAGTGTGTCGTCGTGCAGCGCCAAGTGAGGAAGTGCGTGATTCTATTCGTTTCCTTGGTTGGCTCAACGCTGCCGATCTGGCGCAGGCGATGTATCGCGCAGATTGCCTGGTAGTGCTTCCGTCGAATGAAGCCGGCCGACCGCTGGTGCCATCAAAGCTTTACGAATACTTGGGCACGAATCAGCCAGTTCTGATAGCGGGCCCCGATTGTGGAGGGATGGTGTCGCTCTACAGGGACTGGGAACACCACAATGTTACTAATGCTACCGATCTAGCGATCGAAGACGCGATTCGACGTGCGCAGAATCGAGACTACACCAGATTGTTGCGACGGCACTCGTGCGGGCGCGCACCCATTGCCGAGGAGGACCTCACGGCGTCGTACATGCAACTTGCTGAGCGAGCGCTCTCGTACCGTAACAGCACATGAGATGATCAAGATTGAAGTTATGTTGCTGCCGTGGCAGGGTTGTTGAACAGGTGCGCACAGCTAGCGTCGTGGGCTTTGCAATTAGAGCTTGAGGACATCGACACTGCGGCGTATCCTGACCGCGTTCTTGCGACGTATCCAACGGAAGATATCGAGTCGGCCGCACTTCTCATTGCTCGCGCAATCGAAGTACCACGACCTGCGTGAAAGAAAACGGCCGGCCAGATCGCTACGGAGCTCTTTTCCATGGGCGCTTGCGTCGATCGATACCAGCAGACGTTTTCGGATATCCGCCGTCGACCTTCAAACACGCCGGCTCGGGGCGCCTAACACCTTCGTGGCTGGCGCCCTTTCGTTCCCAATCGCACTGGCGCGCGCAAGTCGACGCTCGCCGCTCGGACGTTCCGCTCCGTGAGCGACTCTCCCAAGAGCGTGAACGCTCAAGGAAGCAGGGCAGCTCCACACGTGCTCATTCTCTCCCTCGTCCATCCCGATTTTCTCCCGTCCGTCTACGCACTGGCCCAAGTGCTGCGAGAAAGAAGATTCGCTCCGACGATCCTCTCGTTTTCATCGCTGGCCTCGGGCCAGTTCTATCCCGGTGACGGCATTGGCATGATAGACTGCGGACCGCACAAGGGCAGTCTCGCCGAGCGTCGGCGCGCACGCACCCATTTCCGGAGTGCTGCCGAACAGATTTTCGGGCAACTCCGGCCCGTGGCGGTGATCGCAACCTGTCCATTCAGCTATCTCGAAGCCCTTAGATTAGCAAAGGGCAACAGGCCGGTCATCTATTTCGTAGAGGAGATTTACGAGGTTAACGGCGAAGCGCTCCTTCAATCTCCCTTAACGTTCCTACGTAACTGGCGCGCCGAGCGCAGAATGCGCGAGGCGACGCTGGTGGCTGCGCCATCTGATGAACGCGCGAAATTCATCGCCGCAAGCGCAGGGCTCGATCGAGTGCCGGCCACCGTGCTAAACTGCCCGCACATAGGAGAGGACACTCATGAGGCGGACGATGCCAGTTTAGATGGTTTGCTTCCAGCCCGGTTCCACGACGGAGTGCTCGTCGTGAATACCGGTCGTGTCAGCAGTACTCAGGGTATCCTGGAACTCGTTGAGAGCGTAGCCCGGTGGCCGCTCGACACTCACCTCGTGGTCACCGGTGTAGATGATTCTGAATACTCGCGTAAGGTGCGCTCACGGCTGGAGGTGTCTCCGAGGCGCGATGACATCTGCCTTCTGCCTATGATCCCGCGCGCCGCGATGCTCGCCTTGCAGAGACGCGCCCACGTTGGGATCTGTTTGCTTCGGAAGGACGTCGAGCCAGCGACGCGCATGCCTGCACCCAACAAGATCGGAGAGTACTTGAAGTCTCGTATGATGATCGTGGCGTCTCGGCTCCCGTTTCTCGATCAGCTCGAGGCGCGTAACGTCGGTGAGTTGGTAAACGAGATAGAGCCCGGTGAGATTGCGGAAGCGGTGCGACGTGCAAGCGAGCGTGTCCGGCGCGCAACAACCAGAGCGGACGTGCAGCGGGTGTCCCGCGAGTGGCTCAATATGGCCGTGCAGGCGGCGCCTATTCTGGCTCTGCTCGAACGCGCGGCTATCGGTGAAAGAGTGTAGTCGATGTGTGGCATTGTGGGGATCGTTGGAGAGCGTTCACTGGGGGCGCCGGAAGGATCGCTCGAACCGCTAGTTGCCGAGCTGCGTCATCGGGGACCCGACGCCTGCGGCATATGGGCATCAGCGGGCGTGGCGTTGGGGCACACACGCCTCAGCATCATTGACCTGTCTGACACCGGCTGTCAGCCGATGCACGGTGCATCCGGTCGCTGGACCCTGGTGTACAATGGCGAGGTCTACAATTACGTCGAACTGCGTGAACAGCTGAGGGACCGGGGACACGAGTTTCGCGGCGGATCCGACACGGAAGTCGTCCTCGCGGCGCTGATCGAATGGGGGGAAAGCGCCCTCGAGCGCTTCAATGGCATGTGGGCGCTCGCACTTTGGGATGCCGAACGTCAGGAGCTGTTCGTCTCACGTGACCGGGCCGGCAAGAAGCCGCTTTATTACACATCCCTGCCCGACGGTGCGTTCGCATTCAGCAGCGAGATTACTCCGCTGCTGATGCTTGGCGCGAAGATCTCGATAGACAGGCAAGCCGCGTTCGACTTTCTGACGCAGGGTACGTACGGTCACTTGGAGGGTCGTACGTTCTTCGATGGAATTCAGCAGCTCCCGGCTGCCCACTGTGCCCGCATCCGGCCAGGCGGTCAACTCTTTGTTCGCCGCTACTGGGACCTTCCAAGCGTGCCGCCCGCCGACCGGTTGCGTTATGATGACACTTTTCGGCGGCAGTTCCGGGACCTCATGACCGACGCAGTTCGGATGCGCTTGCGCTCTGATGTTCCGGTGGGGGCGACGCTGTCCGGAGGCCTAGACTCTTCCACGATTGTTCTACTCGTCGACGAGCTAACTGGGGGGGCGCCGTTCCACGTCTTTACGAGCTTGTACCCCGGAACTAAACATGACGAGACCCGCTACTTCGATGCTGTCGTCGACGTCATGCGAAATCCGATCGTCCACCGGGCGCAACCAGATGACTCGCGCTGGCGGGAAGATCTCCTGCGGGTGTTGCGGCACCAGGAGGAGCCGTTCGGCGACACGTCGATTCTCGCCCACTTCACCCTGATGCGAGCGGCCCGGGAAGCGAAAGTACCGGTCGTGCTCAGCGGGCAAGGGGGCGATGAACTCCTGCTCGGATATCCATCGATGGTGACAGCATACCTGGGCTCCCAGCTCGCGGGCGGTCGTGCAAGCGCCTTGCGGGAGATGTGGCACTGGGCTCCAGTCGTGGGTATGGCGCGCACTACTGCACTTCGCAACATGCTTGGGGCCGCGCTACCTATCAACGCACGCGATAGAATTCGTCAGCGTTTCGTGCAACGAATGGCGGAGCGTGTCACCTCGCCACTTCGTGACAATGTTTCTTTCCGCCGATTCATGGCCGATGATCGTGATCCGCTCAGCAGCTACCTACGTCAGGTCTTCACCCGATTCTCAATACCCCACCTTACGCATTACGACGACCGCAACGCCATGGCCTTCAGCATCGAAGGCCGCATGCCGTTCCTCGACGTGCGGTTGGTGGAGCTCATGTTTTCGGTAGAGAGCAAAGCCTTGTTCGCCGACGGATTCACCAAGCGCGTACTGCGCGACAGCTTTAGCGAGTTGCTTCCCCCCTCGGTGCGTGCGCGGCGGGACAAGGTGGGCTTTTACACACCGATGGCAGCGTGGCTCACCACCCATGCTTCATGGGTTTCGGAGGTGATGTCTCGCGAGCGGCTGGAGGCAGTGGGGGTCCTGGTCCCGGAATGGTACGCCGGTCGCCTAGCTAAACTATCGGTTGGAGGGACCGAGGCGGCGCTTGACGTTTGGAGAGGTTTCATCTTCCACCTTTGGGCAGATCGATTCGGTGTGACAGCTGACCGAACGCGGCGATCGTCTCCCAATTGGGCCGCCTGACGAATGGGCACGGGTGGACTCGTAGACCGGCGCCCAGCGGAGTGGGCGGCGAGCCGCAGCGGCTGGTTCGCGACTCGTGCAGTAGGGTGGTTGCGCGGTCTCTCACTTGTGGCCTTCACGGTCGCAGCCGCGTGCGCCGCCGCTGGGTTCCTCCTCGATGATTCAACTGCATTGGCAATTGCAGGGTTTACCGTATCCCTGGGCTTTCTGAGCGCGGATCTCAGCAACTCCCCGCGCCGCAACATCTCACCGGCCACACTGATGGCAGCCGCGAGCCTACTGATAGGGCTTGGCCATATGGTGGCGATGACCAAGGAGAACGATATCGACCGAGCAAGTTACTTCATTTACGCCATTGATGAATACATACCGTTGGCACTCAAGATTGCCTTCATCGCGTCCATTCTGCCGATACTGGGTTTCCGCTGGGTGGTTCGGAGCGAAGTCGTTGGGCCGTTGATCCGGCCACTGCCGGTTGTGGAGGGCAGGATCAGCCAGCGATTGTTCATTCCTGGCCTTCTAGGCGCCGCAGCGTTAGGGATGGCTATGAAGATCACCGGCGCTCTCGCCTACCTTGGAACGCTCGCGGCGGTAGCCCAAACGTTGCCCCTACTCGCCGCATTCGTGTTGGCTCGCGTGGGGGCCGTAAGAAACTGGCGTGCCGCCATGTACGCCGGGCTGATCGTCGCTATTGCCGAGGCGACACGCGCGATCTTCTTCGCCTATCTTCGTTCGGATATGATGGCACCGATCTTCGCATACTCTGCGGGACTGGTGTTGGGTGCCCGTTCGTTGCGTCCGCTGAAGCGTCCGGAATTCGTTCCGGTGTACGTTGCCGCAGTTCTCTTCGTCATCTATTTCGCGGCGTTTGCGGAGGTGCGAGGCAGAAGCAGTACCGGGCTCGAACGGCTTGGCTCAGTTCAAGCTTACCAGGAGAACCTTGCACTCGATCCATCACGGCAGAATGTGCTGGGCCGGTTGACCACGTTCAATCAGATCACCCAGCTGTTGCGCGTTGTGCACGAGGATGGATTTCTTCATGGTGAATCGCTCGAATACTTGGGAATCGCGTTCATTCCACGCTTTTTGTGGCCTGAAAAGCCGGAGATCGCCAAGGGCGCGTGGTTTGCGCTACGTATCGGACAGGCACGCATCCATAATGGCAGAATCACCAATGCGGTAAACATGACGGTGGGGGGAGAGTTCTACCTCAATTTTGGCTGGATGGGGGTGATTTTCGGAACATTCTTCTTTGGCGCAATCATTGGAGTGTTCTGGAGCCGAACTCGATTCTGGCAAGATCCTTATAACGTTCTCGGCGCTGGTTTCGGGTACTACCTGCTGTGGACCGGCTTTGTTGGTGCGGCGGATCTTCAGACGCTAGTTACACTCGTTGCACTGTATATGATTTTCGTGGCGTTCAGCTTCGTTGCCCGAAGCGTGGGAAAGAGCGGCCCTTCAACGTTCTGGAACAGCCGCGACGCTACAGGCGGAGCCCCGCCTAGCCATGTGCGGAAGCTTGCGAAGGGATGACTAGCGACGCCTCGGCACGTGCTGTAGTAGTCTGCGACCAGTGGTTGGGAAGCAACGGATACGCGGGCATGAAAGCGCTTCGCCGTTCTGGTTGGTCCGTGCAAGTGGTAAGCGAATGGGAGTACATACCAGTTCGTTGGCAGTCGCCTGGTCTGCGCTTCCTTGGCCGACTAGTCCGATCGAGATGCGTAAGGGAATTCAATTCAGCTCTCGTAAGGACGGTTCGCCGACTACGTCCGGAGATGCTGCTCGTGTTCAAGGGACGATTCGTTATGGCCGAGGCTCTCGTCGACACGAGCGCGTTGGGAACGCGAACGTACTGCTTCTATCCTGATGTGTCGTTTATGACACACGGCCCGCACTTACCCCGCGCGCTGCGCGAATACGATTGGATTTTTTCTACCAAGTCCTTTGGTTTGCGCGATATGCGGGCGCGCCTGGCAATCGAGCACGCAAGCCTGATGCAGCACGCGTTCGATCCGGACCTGCACCGCCCACTCGACCTCGGAATTAGCGATCTCGAGCGCTATGCGTGTGACGTGTCCTTCATAGGCACATGGTCGCCTAAGAAAGAACGTATGCTTGGTCATATTGCCAGACGGCTGCCAGATGTAAGCATGCGCATCTGGGGCGAACAGTGGTGGAAGAGTAGGGATAGGGAGCTGAGCCGAGCCATTCAAGGCCACGAAATTACGGGAGAGGAATACGCGCGCGCCATTGCCGCTTCCCGCATAAATCTCTGCGTTCTAAGCGAACGCCGCGAGGGGGCTTCGGCAGGTGACCAGGTGACGAGCCGTACATTTCATATACCTGCCTGCGGCGGTTTCATGTTGCATGAAAGAACGGACGAGCTGCTAGAGCTGTTTACTGAAGGCCAATCGGTAGCAGCGTTCGGTGACGAACACGAGTTGGTCTCCGCGATACCGCGCTGGCTAGGACGTTCCGATGATCGAGCGCGAATTGCGCGTTGTGGACTCGAGCAGGTGCGCAAGAGCCACAGTTGGGATCATCGAATTGGGGCGATCCTCGCTCGCCATGCGGCCTTTTAGTGAAACGATCCTCTCGTTGCCGCTTGAAAGTATTGGCATCGCATCCGATCCAATACTTCACTCCGCTCTATCGCCTGTTGGCTGCTCACCCCCAGATCGACCTCGAAGTGCTCTACTACCGGGATTTCGGCGTAACGGAACGTTTCGACAAGCAGTTTGCGCAGCGGATCCGTTGGGACACGGATCAACTATCTGGGTATCCACATCGCTTTCTCTGGAATCTGAGTCCGATTTCTGATCCCTTCAATCCTCTACACGCTATCAATCCCGGAGCTCTTACCAGAGTGCTGACGGGTACGGATGCGGTTTGGATGAACGGTTATACCTACCCGAGCAACTGGTTCGCGATGATTGCCGCGCGCCTTCGAGGAGCGGCTCTCCTCGTGCGCAGCGAACTTCACATCGATCCGGAACGGGTCGTACATCCGCTCGATCCGGTGCGCGACCGAATCATCCGCTGGTGGGTGCGCCGAAGCGACGCCATTCTGTACATCGGCAAAAACAATTACCTCGCTTACTTGCACTACGGTGCAGATCCATCGCGCCTTTTCTTCTCGCCGTACAGTGTGGATGTAGCGGCTATGGCCTCCGGTCGCCGCCGCCAAGCTGACAGTGGTGGGGTTAGTGCCCTGCGGCACATACCTATCGATCGTCTCGTCGTTCTGTTCGTTGGAAAGCTTTCACCGCGTAAGCATCCGCAGGCGGTTCTGGAACTTGCAAACGATCCCGGCCTACAGGATCGCATTCATGTGGTAATCGCTGGCAGTGGACCGCTCGAGGCATCACTGCGAGCTCGCGTCATTACAGAAGGAATTACCAATGTCACTCTTCTCGGGTTCATCAACCAAAGTGAGCTACCTAGCGTCTATTCGGCAGCCGACATTTTCGTTATGCCATCAGAACGGGAGCCATGGGGCTTGGTGCTCAATGAGGCCATGGCTGCTGGCGTTGCACCGGTAGTTTCACATGCAGTGGGGGCACAGGCAGACCTCATTTCGGACGAGCATACAGGCTTCGTGTTTGAGTCGGGAGATTGGGTGAAAATGCGCGCAGCTGTGCGCCGGCTCGTAGATGATGACAGTCTGCGCGGGCGTATCGCCGCAGCCGCGCGGGAGCGTGCGCAGTTATACAGCCATGAATCCGCTGCACGTGGCGTGCTCAACGCGCTGAGTCATCTCGGACTGATCTCTCCCGAACCTCCAGTGGATGTTCGGCCGCCGCTGGGACATCGAGCGGTTTCGTGATGCCCGCGAATCGTCGCCCGCGAGTCCTCATAGCCAGCGAAGCTCCGGGCGGAACGGCAGGGATTTCGGTCGCCGCCGAAGTACTACTCGCCGCGCTTGACGATATCGCTGATGTCGGTGTGTTATATCATGCGCACGCCGTGCGACCGTTGCTAATCGAAGAGCGCGGTCATGCCTATGAGAAGATGCGGCTCGGGACCCAACCGATACTGGTGCATGCCGAGGGGGCACTCGGCGGGTGGTTGCATCGCGCCAAGCTTGCCCGATGGGATGCGGTATGGGCGGTAGGGTCTCGATATGCGGGCGTGGCGCGCGCTGCACGTTTGCCTTACGTCGTATGGGAGGCATCAACTCTCGGCGCGGAACTCGACTTGGTGTCGCTCCGCGAGCAGCGTCGAGTGGGATTGGGCAGCGGATGGGGAGCTGCGCTGCACAAGGTTTTGGCGCCATTGAACGATCTGCTCGAAGCGACTACTTACCGGCGCGCAGTCGCTCGTCTGGGAATGAGCGAATACTCCCGGTACCTTATGGCTGAGCGGGCAAAGCTCCCTCTCGAGGCGGTGGGCCTCCTTCCGTCTCCGCCACGTCCCTCATTTCTCGAGTCCTTAGCAAGCACCAGAAGTGACCGTGTGGATGATGGAACATTTCGAGTCCTCCTTGTTGGACGAGTTGATGATACACGCAAGAATGTAGGCCTGTTTGTGAGTACAATTGCAGGATTGCGTGCCGAAGGGTTGCCGATTATCGCTACGATTGTTGGACCGGCGAATAACGCTATGCGTGCGCATCTTCAGCACGAAACCGGTGACTGGCTAACTCTCGCCGGAACTGTCGAGACGTCAGAGCTAGCCTCCGCCTATCGTTCACATGATCTGCTGGTGGTGTCATCGAAGCAGGAAGGTTACGGGTTCACCGTTGTAGAGGCGATGCATGCAGGACTTGCGGTCGTCTCCACTCGCTGTGGGGGACCGGAAGCCATGATCCAGGAGAGCGGTGCGGGCCTCCTGACCGATCACACTGTCGATGCGCTCGGCGCTGGCGTGGCGGCGCTTTGCAGAGATGCACAACAGCGCATTGCGATGGGCCGTCGCGCCTTGCAATACGCCAAACTCGTGCTTTCACCCGCGGCTTTTCATAGCCGAGTAAAATCGATCACTGATGAGGTCCTTACTCAGGCACGGCAGGCCAATTGAGTCAGCGCGCGCTCCGCTATGCCATCGTCACTTCGCATTCACACGGCTATGCCGGGTTGTTCCTGAATAGACTCGCCTCCGGGGACCCGCCGCCCGGGACCTCCGCTGCCGCAGTCATATTCTGCGAGGCTCGCGGGCCAACCGCATTGCGGCGACGGCATTTCTTACGGCGTGTGCGCAAGGCGCTTGACATCGGCATCATCGGAACCATGAACGGGTTGCGCATGCGTCGGTGGTACGGAGAGGAACTCACCGCTCGCCTTGCATCACCTGAAATTGAGCAGGCTGCTCGTGCCGCGGGCCTGCCGGTGATGCGTATTGCGAGCTTTAATGACCCGAAGGCACGCCAGGTCATGCGCGCTCTCGAGCTGGACGTTGCTGTCTCAATGGGTAATGGCTACATAGCCAGTTCCTTCTACCAGATTCCGCGTTACGGAATGATCAATATTCATCACGAGTTGCTGCCCGCATATCGAGGAGCCCAGACCGCGTTATGGCAGATACATGACGGCTCGAGCGTCACTGGTTATTCCATCCACGAACTATCGCGCGAGATCGACGCAGGCCGCATTCTGCACCGCGAGCAGGTTCCGATCATTTTTCACCCAACGCTGCGAGAAACGGTGGTGGAAACGTCCGCCGAAGTGCAGCGCCGCAGCCTAGGAGGGCTAGCGCACGTGCTGGCGTGCTTCGACGACTGCCGGGCGCAAGTGATTCATAACGACGGAGCACGCAGCTATACCACTCCCGGGACATTCGCGCTGCTCCGCATGCTTCGCAACCACCATCGCTTGTACGCAAAGCAGGCGTCTGACACGAATGGCGCCGCTACGTAACCTCCTCCGACACGCAGCACTGTATGCCGCGAGCTTGCTTCCGGCACGCACCCGATCGGGAGAGGTCCGCTTTTTCTACGGTCACAGCATGAGGGCGTCTGACGTGCCGCGCTTTCGGCGCACGCTCGCGATGCTTCGGGACCGATTCGAGTTTGTGTCATTCCGTCAGGCAGTGGATCTTGCGGCATGCACCGAACGCTTTGATGGACGCGCCATCGCTTTCTCCTTCGATGACGGATACCGCGATAATTTTGATCTCATTGCGCCCGTGTTGGACGAATTCGGGGCGCGAGCGTGTTTCTTCTTGGCGACGAACTTCATCGATTGCGACGAGGTATATCGGCGCGACTTCCTCACGCGACGCGTATGCGTGTCCGACGATCGCTATCCCATGACTTGGGCGATGGTGCGTAAGTTGCACCAGGCCGGCTTCGAGATCGGGGCTCACACGGCCGACCATGTTAACCTCGGTGCTTGTGACTACGAGACAGCGATGAACCAGGTGGGTGACTCGAAGCATGCAGTTGAATTAGCTGTCGGCGGCGCTTGCGAGTGGTTCGCCTGGCCGTACGGTCTTCAGCAACATGTGCCTCCGACGATGCTGCCGCACGTCGCAGCGAAGTTTCGCATGCTGTTCTCTGGCCAGCGGAGCGCCTGGCTACTGAACGCTGGACGAGTTGTAATTCATCGCGATCACTTCGAGCCCGGGTGGCCGACGGCACACGTACGATACTTTGCCGGCCGTCCCGTCGCGCCAGTCGAAGTAATGAAGGGTTAGGCGTGCACACTTACCTTTTGTCCGTTCCAGGCCTAGCCACTCGCGATAATGTTTTCGGTGGTAGCTACCGCCTCATCGGCTCGCGCATTGGGGATGTGGGTATTCACACGATCGTAATCCATCACATCGCATTTCCGTCGAGACACGGACGGGCGCAGTGACGGGTGTGGAGACCGTAGCCGTGCCGGCGGCCTCACGCCTTGACCGTCCCTATCGCGTTGGCGTGTTAACGTCGCACGTGATCCAGAATCAGGATCCGCTCTTCCAGCGGCTTGCGGAGCAGCCTAGCATCGAACTCGAGGTGCTATTCTGCTCGCGACAGGGATTTACGCCATATCGTGACAAGGACCTCGGGATCACGGTGAAGTGGGATCTCGAGCTGCTGCAGGGATACCGACATCGGTTTCTTCGAAATCTCTCCCGTCGATCGCATGGCATG
>JBGTNB010000554.1:0-28439 GCA_041743285.1 Gemmatimonadaceae bacterium | reverse complement strand
GCTTCCGCCGGTCATGGATCTGCAAGCGCTCGCCGTGAGGCACAACCCGTTGTTGCGGGCGCACGAATCCAGGATCGCGGCCCAGGCGGCGCGCGTCGAGCTGGCCCGCAGAACGCACCTGCCTGACGTCGACATCGCGCTCTCGTACGGCTACCGCTCCGCATTCAGCGACATGATCTCGGCGACCGTGAAGGTCCCGATCCCGCTGCAGAAGGCCCGCAAGCAGGACGAGCTGCTCGCCGCGGCCCGGTCGACGTTGGCGTCGGAAGAGGCCAGCCACCAGGAGATGGTAAATCGATTGCGGTCGACTGTGGCACAAGTGGTGGCCGATCTCGAGCGCGACAGGACGCAGCTGGCGCTCTACAAGCGCGCAGTACTCCCGCAGGCGCAGGGCGCGCTGGAAGCGGCGCTCGCTGGCTACCAGGTGGGGCGGGCCGACTTCCTGGCACTGCTCGATGCGCAGACCACGCTCTTCAACTACGAGACCGCCTACTACCGGGCACTGACCGATTTTGCCAGGGCGGCGGCGGAGCTCGAGCGCGTGGTGGGCGCGGAGGTGATTCGATGAGCGCGCCACGCTGGTTGAATGGATTTCGGTCGCTGCCTGCCGTTGTACAGTGGCTCGTCGCGGCCGTTGTCCTGATCGCGTTCGCCGCCCTGGTCACGTTAGGTATCGGTGCGATGCGCGACGACGGCTCTGATAGCCGGCGCGGGGATGCATCGACGCGGCCCGGTACGGCGGGCGGAGATGCGATGTCTGGCATGGATGGCGGGGGAATGGACATGAGCGGTGATGGCTCGGTCCGGCTCACCGCGGCGCAGATGCAAACGTTCGGCATAACGTTCGGCGAGGTCGAGGAGCGCACGCTCGAGAGCAGCGTGCGGACCGTCGGCATCGTGACCGTAGACGAGACGCGCATCACGCAGGTGGTGCCGAGGTTCTCCGGTTACGTCGAGCGGCTGTTCGTGGACTACACCGGACAGCCGGTGAGCCACGGGCAGCGACTCGCCGCCATCTATTCACCGGAGCTGGTGGCGGCGCAGGAAGAACTGCTGCTCGCCAGTCGGCTCGACGGCACGATGGGGGAAAGCGCCGTGCCCGGCGTGCCAACCGGCACGTCGAATCTGCTCGCTGCCTCACGACGCCGGTTGGCGCTCTGGGAGATCTCCGATGCGCAGATCGACGAGATTCTACGCAGCGGCCGCGTGCAGCGCACCCTGACGCTCCACTCGCCGGCGTCAGGAGTCGTAACCGACAAGAGCGTAGTCCAGGGCCAGGCGATCCGCGCCGGCGAGGCGCTTTATACCATCGCCGACCTGTCGGCGGTGTGGATCGAGGCCGAGATGCGCGAGGGTGATCTCGCCGGCGTGCGCATCGGAACCGCGGCGGACATCTCGGTCGCCGCCTATCCGGAGCGATCGTTCCAGGGCCGCGTCGAGTTCATCGATCCAATGATCGATCCCCAGTCGCGAACGGCCAAAGCGCGCATCGCCGTGCGCAACGGACGCAGACTACTCAAGCCCGGAATGTTCGCCAGCGTCAGACTCAACACGCCCATGCGCACGGCACTCACCGTGCCGAGTTCCGCTCTTCTTCGTACCGGCGAGCGAACGCTCGTCTTCGTCGACCTGGGCAACGGGCGCCTCACGCCCGAGGAGATCGCGATCGGTCGTGTGGCGGGGGAGAACACAGAGATCCTGTCCGGTCTCGAACCCGGCCAGCGCGTCGTCACCTCCGCGCAGTTCCTGCTCGACTCGGAGTCCAATCTCGCCGAGGTGATGAAGGCGATGATGGGCCAGATGGGCACGTCGGACATGGGGAACATGGATATGGACGAAGCACCGGCGATGCGGATCGGCGACTCGACGCAAGTCAGGGACGGCGCGATGGAGGGGATGGACATGAAGGGCGCCGAAGTGAAGCCGCCCCCGAATGCCGAGCGCTCTCGCGACATGAATCCCGGCCCGAGGTAATCGTCATGCTGAAGCGTATCATCGAGTGGTCGGTGAACCACAGATTGGCGGTCATCCTGGCGACTGTGGCGTTCTCACTGGCCGGGCTGTGGGCCATGCTCACGACGCCGGTCGACGCGGTGCCCGACCTGTCCGACGTGCAGGTGATCGTAATGACCGAGTGGGCGGGGCAAGCGCCCGAGCTCGTCGAGGACCAGGTCACCTTCCCGCTCTCCACCGAACTGCTAAAGGTGCCGCGGACCAAATACGTGCGCGGCATGAGCCAGTTCGGCCTGTCCGCCGTGTACGTCGTGTTCGAGGACGACGTGGACATGTATTGGGCACGGAGCCGCGTGCTGGAGTATCTGAATGCCGCACGTGGACGGCTGCCTGACGACGCGATGCCGATGCTCGGCCCCGACGCCACGGGGGTCGGCTGGGTGATGCAGTACATCCTCGCCGACACTTCGGGCCGCCTCAACCTCGCCGAGCTGCGCAGTCTGCAGGACTGGACCGTCAAGCCGGAGCTGACCGCCGTATCCGGTGTGGCCGAGATTGCCAGCCTTGGCGGATTCCAGAAGCAGTACCAGATCGAGGTGGATCCCGTTCGACTCCTCGGATACGGGATGTCGGTCTCGACCGTGATCAGCGCCGTGAGGGCATCGAACCAGGATGTCGGCGGACGCGTGCTCGAGATGGGCGGCACCGAGTACGTGGTGCGGGGTCGCGGCCGGTTCGACAGTCTCGACGACATCCGTGCCGTCGTGTTAGGCACGGGACCGGGCGGCACACCGGTGACCGTCGGCGACGTCGCGAATGTGCAGGTCGGTCCGGAGATCCGGCGCGGCATCGCCGAGCTCGGAGGGCGAGGCGAAATCGTCACCGGCTGGGTGGTGATGCGGTTCGGCGAGAACCCGTCGGCGGTTATCGAGCGCGTCAAGGACAGAATGCGTGAGCTCGAGAGCGCGCTGCCAGCCGGCGTGACCTTCGCGGAGGGATACGACCGGTCGGGGCTGATCGATGCGGCCATTCATACGCTGCGCGAGAAGCTGGTGGAGGAGTCGATCATCGTCGCGCTGGTGACGATTCTCTTTCTCCTGCACGCACGGAGCGCGCTGGTGGCGATCCTCACGCTGCCGATAGGCATCCTGGTGGCATTCACCGTCATGCGCCTGCTCGGGCTCAACGCCAATATCATGAGCCTCGGCGGGATCGCCATCGCGATCGGCGCCATGATCGATGCGGCCATCGTCATGGTCGAGAATCTCCACAAGCACATGGAACGGAACGAGCGTCTCGGGCACGGGCGAGAGCACTGGGAGCTGGTGGTCGATGCGTCGAAGGAGGTCGGGCCGGCGCTGTTCGTGTCGCTGCTCATCATCACGCTGTCCTTTCTTCCGGTGTTTGCGCTGGAGGCGCAGGAGGGCCGGCTCTTCCATCCGCTCGCCTGGACCAAGACGCTGGCGATGGCCGCCGCCGCGCTGCTCTCGGTGACGTTCGTGCCGGTGATGATGGGGTTCTTCATCCGCGGCCGCATCCGCCCCGAAGCGGCGAATCCGGTGAACCGGGCATTGATAGGCGCGTACCGGCCGGTGATCGGCTTCGTGCTGCGGCACCGGTGGCCGACGATCGGTGGAGCGGTCGTCGTGCTGCTGGTCACGATCCTGCCGTGGTCCCGGCTCGGCAGCGAGTTCATGCCGCCGCTCAACGAGGGAAGCGTGATGGACATGCCATCGCTCTTCCCCGGTGTCGGGACGGCGCAGGCGAAGCAGATTCTGACGCAGCGCGACGCCGCGCTCGCCGCGATCCCGGAGGTGAAGACCGTGCTCGGCAAGATCGGGCGCGCCGAATCGGCGACCGACATGGCGCCGATGTCGATGATCGAGACGATCGCCGTGCTCGAGGACCGTGACCAGTGGCGTCCGGGAGTGGACTACGATTCGCTGGTATCGGAGATCAACGCGCGAGTGAAGACGCCCGGCGTGGCCAACATGTGGTCGATGCCTATCAAGAACCGGCTCGACATGCTGGCGACGGGGATCAAGACGCCGGTGGGGATCAAGATCTTCGGCCCGGACCTGACGGAGCTGGACCGGATCGGGAAACAGATCGAAGCGCTGCTACCGCGCGTCGAAGGCACTAACTCCGTATTCGCCGAGCGCGCCGTTGGCGGGCGGTATCTCGAGGTAGATGTAAACCGCGAGGCAGCGGCGCGTCACGGACTCACTGGCGACGAGGTACAGATGGCGATGATGGCGGCGGTGGGCGGCATGCCGGCCGGCACCGTGATCGAAGGGAGGGAGCGCTATTCGGTGCTGGTTCGCTATCCGCGCGAGCTCCGGCAGACGCCGGAGCGCATCGCCGATGTACTGGTCGCTTCCCCGTCAGGCGCACAGCTTCGGCTCGGCGAGCTGGCCGAGATCCGTGTGACGCGTGGACCACCGCTCATCAAGAGCGAGAACGCGACGCTGAACAACATCGTCTACGTCGACGTCCGCGAGCGGGACATCGGGAGCTACGTGTCCGCGGCACAAGAGCTGGTCGAACGCGAGCTGACGCTGCCCCCAGGCTACCGGCTGGAGTGGTCCGGGCAGTTCGAGGCCATGCAGCGCGCGAGCGCCAAGCTCCGGGTGGTGGTTCCGATCACGCTGGCGATCATCTTCCTGCTCCTCTACTGGCACTTCGGCAGCGTTGCCGAGAGCGCACTCGTCATGCTGTCTCTGCCGTTCGCGCTGGTCGGCGGCGTATGGCTGATGTGGCTGCTCGACTACAATCTGAGCGTGGCGACCGGTATCGGATTCATTGCGCTTGCCGGCGTCGCCGCGGAAACCGGCGTGGTGATGCTGTTGTATCTGGACCAGGCCTATCGAGCACGGGAGCAGGTCGGGCAACTGCAAGGGCGAAGCGACGTGGACGCGGCGGTGGCGTACGGCGCGGTCGAGCGGGTGCGCCCGAAGATGATGACCGTGATCGCGATCATTGCCGGTCTCGTGCCGATCCTGTGGAGCCAGGGCGCCGGGGCGGATGTGATGAAGCGGATCGCGGCGCCGATGGTCGGCGGGATGGTGTCGAGCACGATCCTCACGCTGGCGGTGATCCCGGCAGTGTATTCGTTGTGGAAGGAATGGGAGCTGGCTCGCCAGGCACACCGCCTCCAGGACGGCATCGGCCCATCGCCTCGGACGGATGGACGCGCCCCGGCAACGGTCACCGGGCTGCCTGGCTAGTAGTTACACACGACAGAAGCGCCTCACACAACCAACGGGAGAAAGAATCATGAAGACGAGACGAACACATGGGATCCGCAACCGGCGCACGATGCTGGTAGCCGCCGTGGTCCTTGCGGGCGCGCTTGCCTGCGACGCATCGGGAGCGGGCGACGATACGGCGATCGCCGCAATGGAAGGGATGCGGGATACGGCTGACATGGGTGGGATGGGTGGGATGACCGGGATGGGCATGGCCGGCGGCATGTCCACGGAGATGCGGGCGCACATGCAGATGATGGACGACGTGGGGATGGACAGTCTTCCCGGGCTGATGCCCGCACACCGTCAGATGGTGGCGAACATGCTGGCGCAGATGAACCGGGAGATGAGCGACATGAACATGGAAGCCGACTCGGCGTGGACCGAGACGGTCGATTCGCTGCGCGACGACCTGCGAAAGATGCGTGCGATGGATCGCCGCGCGCTCGCGGCGTTGATGCCGGCGCACCGTGCCCGCGTCCTGCGCCTGGCGGACATGCACCAGTCGATGATGCCGACCATGACGAGGTAGCGGTAGACCAACTCGGCGAAGCGCTGCTGGCCGCGGCGGGCATTCTCTGGAAGGAGTTCTGGACGCTGGTGTTCGGTGATCTCGTGTCGTCAGGCATCCAGGTGCTCGTCACGGCCAAGTTAGTCGTTAGGACTGCCCCCGTCGGCCAGCCATGATTCGGTCGTAAGGCCCGGCACGCGGGCGAACTCCCGCACGTTGCCAGTAACAAGCGTAAGGCCGTGCGCCACGCATGCCGCCGCAATCCAGAGATCGTGAGGGCCGATCATCGTTCCCCTGGATGCAAGCTCTGCCCAGAGCTGCGCATGGGTGCGCGCCGTCGGCAGATCGATGGTGAGGAGCGGAAAGCGGGCCAGCACCGCTTCGACGAACGCCGATCGCCTGGCTCGCACGTCGGGCGCTGATGCACGATGGACGCCGTGAAGCAGTTCGCTCGCGGTAACCACCGACAGAAAAAACTGTTCTTCCTCTCGTCCGGCGAGCCGGTGCTCGACCGAGAATTGTCCGCGCTCGAACTCTATCAATATGGAACTGTCGATCAGGATTCCCACGGATCTCGCACCGGTGGGCCGGACTCGGAGCGCGCGCGGGCGAGGTCATGGCTGAGGCTTCGGGCATCGGCCTCACTCAGCCGCGGGAGCGAGGCAAGCAGGTCGGGAAGGTCGAGCAAGCGTCCGCCGGATACCACTGGCGTAAGCTCTGCAACCTCCCTGTTCCCTCGGACGAGCGTGAACCGCTCGCCGCGATACGCTACGCGGTTTATGTAGTCGGCGAAGTTACGGACGGCTTCGCTGACGAAGATCCTCTTGCTCATGCTAAGCTCCGATGACGTAAAATCATATTACATGATTTTACATCAAAGTCAATTGCGGCTATGCTGGACGAGCTTTTGGTTGGCTCCCCGGGCGCTGGCTGACCGCCAGCTAATCAGAAGCTTCTGGATTCGGGATTCGCGGCCCATGCTGCGTGCGACCCGCCCGCGGGCGGCTTGACATATTGACGCCGAGGATGTATGTATACATGTATGCGCACGACAATTCGTCTTCCTGAGGACCTGCTGCAAGCCGCGAAGATGCGGGCGGTGCAAACCGGTCGCACGCTCACTGCCGTGATCGAAGAGGCGCTGCGCGCCACCCTCGCAAGCGCTTCTGCTCCCGCAAGGATTGCTGTCAGCCTGCCCACTTATGGTCGCGGCGGCGTGCGACCCGGCGTCGACCTGGATGACAGCGCCTCGCTTCTCGAGCTGATGGAAGAGGGTCCGCAACGTCGATCCGGCTACGATGATCCTGCCTGACGTCAACGTCCTCGTCTACGCACACAGAAAAGACACCCCGCGGCACGAGGAGTATCGCACATGGTTGGAAGGGGTGCTGTCCGGCCCCGCAGCCTTCGGTGTCGCCGATCTGGTGCTGAGCGGTTTCCTGCGGGTCGTAACGCATCCGCGAGTATTCAAGGAACCAACCCCGCTCGCCGACGCACTGGCATTCGTCAGGGCTGTGCGCGATCGCGACAACCGGGTCCCAGTCACCCCCGGCCCACGGCACTGGTCGATCTTTCTCGACCTCTGCGAAGGCGCGGAGGCGCGTGGCAACCTTGTCGCGGACGCCTACCTGGCCGCGCTGGCGATCGAGGCTGGCGCCGAGTGGCTGACCACCGATCGCGATTTCATGCGCTTTCCGAAGCTCAGGGTGCGGCATCCGCTGGGTTGACCGCACGCCCAACGCCGGCGCGCCGGCGTAAAGTGGTCGATGGTCTGCGCCGGCTGATGAGGCATAACGAAGGCTGATCGGCGCTAGGCTGCGAGTGTCCGCGCCAGGCTGGCGATTGCCAACATCGACGGCGAGCTCGCGTCATGATCGAGTGGCGATCTCGCATTTCGTTCCGCGACCACCAGCGTGGGATCGTACGGCACTTCGCCGATGACATCGAGTCCATGCGCCGCACAGAACTGCTGGATGGCGTCACGGTCCTCCTCATCGCGCACCTTGTTAGCGACCGCCTGGACGCTGGCGATCCCCATCTCCGCCGCCAGCTCGACGATCCGGCGCGCCGTTTCCATCGACCGATAATAGGGCTCGACCACCGCCAGAATGTGCGATACGTGCCGGCCGGTTCCGCGAGACATGTGCTCGAGTCCCGCCTCCATGTCGACAACCACGTCACGCTCGACGCGGTTGTTCTCCACCAGCTCCCCCAGAAAGCCACGGACCGTGGCGTGCGCTCCGCACATTCACCCAGCTCCGGAGTGCCCCACCCTCCCCATAACGACGAGCGTCACGCCGTCGGGGCCCGTTATGCCGAACTCGCGCAGTACCTGCTCCACGTCGGCGGAGAACACGGCTTTTACCGACCCATCGGCCAGCGTCTGCCGTTCCATGAGGTTTCGTGGCAGCGACGCGATCGCGAGCGCCTGATCCGGAGAAACCCCGAGCGTGAGTGCCAGGTTCGGGTTCGAATCAGCGTCTACGGCAACGACCTGGCGACCGTTTCTCGCCAGGAGCCTGGCGAGTGTGCCGGAGATCGTCGTTTTGCCGCTTCCACCCTTTCCAGCAATCGCAATCCGCATCCATGCTCTCCATTGCGCTCAATGCGCGTGTCGCCGGCACTCGGCGGTGCCGGCCGGATTCGTATGACAGTCACAATCCGGATCGTTGCATTCACCATGGCCCTGGCTGAGTAACGGCGCGAATTCCTCCGCAAATCTGCGCGCCGCCTCGCGCCGGCCGGTCTCCGTGAGACGATACTCGCCGGTCGCTTCCTCCGGCGCAACCACATCCCCGCGTTCCGCCAATCGTTGCAACGTTAACGAGATCGTCTCGAGTGGCGCGTCCAGGAAGCGCGACATCCCGTTGAGGGTCGCGCCACCCAGACGCTCACCTTCCAACCAGTACAAGAGCTCCAGCATCTCGTCCTGGCGGGCAATCCGATCGCCACCGTCATCAGGCATTTGCATCCCCTCCGCTCGCGGCCACCGGTAGCACCCCCGCATCTGCCGGCGGGAGCGCGAGCAGGGCGCAGACCTGCGCTACTGCGGCCGCGACTGCCTCGCGCACGGACGGCGTTAGGTCCATGGTGAGTTCATCCACCTCGGCTGCCTCGCACCCCACCATGTATACCTCAGGTGGCAATACTCCAACCGCCTTGGCCAACGCCAGTGCCTTTGCTGGCACCGCAAGGTGCAGGTCGATCCTTTCGATGGTATCGACCGCGTCGATATGCAGCGCGTACAGTGTGCCTACCTCGCCGCCGCGGTGCATGGCATCGACCACAATCACTCGATCGTAGCCGGCTATCAGCTCCTGAGCGAGACGGATTCCCGCGGTGCCTATCACGACGAGCGAGACATCGCCGGACGGCGGGATGACCGCCTCGAGACGCTGCAAGACAGCCACTCCAAATCCGTCATCCCCACGCAGTTCGTTGCCAAATCCGGCTACCAGTGATCGCATGGCGCGCTACGCCTCCATTGCCGGCGCCGGCTCGGTACCGACAGCGATCTGCACGACGCCGCCCTCCACCCTGACGGGGAAGACCACCAATCGGTCCGCATCCACTCCGTGCGGAGCGTCGACGCGCGCGCCGGTTCGAACGTCATAACGACAGCCGTGCCAGCTGCACACGAGCTCGATGCCACTCAGCGAACTGAACTCCAGCGGCAGCGGGCTCTCGCCGCAGCGGTTGTGCACCGCGTGAAAGTCACCGTCGACATTCGCTATGAGCACGGATTCGTCGCCGATCTGTACGGCACGCACGGCTCCGGGCTGGAGCTCGCCGGTTGTCAGCGCGGCGACGTACACCGGTCGCCGCGCTCGGCGAAGACCGCCCAGTGGTACGAGCGCAGCCTTGGGCGCAACCCTGCCGCGTTCACCGATCTCCAGCTGCTGAAACCCCAGGAGGCCCGCCTGGAGTGCGGCTTCCAGGTCGCGGCGCACCGCGCCCGCGTCCATCTCCGCCGAACCGGCGCGTCCGTGTAAGCGCACGTACACGGTACCACCCACTACCTCCAGCAGCTCTACGTCCACTCCATGCGAGTGCAGGTGCCCGCGTACGGCGTCGAGCGCTTCTTCGGCGAGTAGCCGTCGATCCACCGCCAGCAGATCGTACGACATGAGCAGCAGCCTGATGGCCGGATCGGCCGTCAGGCGGTTGAGGAACGCATCTCCAGCCATACCCTGAATGGTCAGGACTAGATGCGTCAGGGCCGAGCGATGGACTACATCGATGCGCTCGAGAAGCGCACCGAGTTTCTCGCCGACCTCCGGGTCGGGATGCGATTCGAGCGCCGAGATGAGCTCGTCGGCCTCGGCCAGTACATCGGCCGCTTCGTCGTTCATGTCGCAGTCGAGTGCGCGCGCGCTCCACCTAACGGCGCACGCGGCAGCGCTTCCGCCAAGTGCGGGTCGAGCGCCAGCTCGGTAACCAGCCGGCAGGCTGCATGAAAGGCGGCGGCTACCGGAGCGCTGAACTCTTCTCCGAACTCGTGAAGCATGGGCTCGATCTCCACCACAGCCACCTCGGCGGGAAGGGCGCCGAGCTGCCGGGTCACGACGAGGGAGTTATCCAGGTGAATCACTCCCGTAACTGCATCGCTCACACAGCGCTGCACCTCTTCCGCGTCAGGCAGTACACCGTCCCACATGTATGCGACCACCGCGCCGGGAACGCGCCCGCGTTCGACGGCCGCTACGAAGACGGCCCGCTCGAACCGGGCGCCTTCGGGCTCTTCGAGCAGTCGCCAGGAGACGGCCACGGGACAGTAACTCAGATCTTCCACCACGACGCACTCCGGCCACCGCTGGTTCATCAGGCGGTCGGCTGCGTACACTCCGGCGGAGTGGTCGCGCAGGTTCCTGTAGCCGATTCCTGCGACGAGCACGCGACCGCTAACCATCGGCACCGCACGCGCAGGTATTTACTTCCCGCGTGATCACGCCAGCCGACGTCTGAATGTGCGTAGTGCAAGGCATGCAGGGATCGAAGCTGCGGATTGCGCGCAGAATGTCGACACCGCGGAACTCCTCGGCATCGACGGTCTCCTCGAGCAATGGGGTGTTGAGCACGGCTTCCTCGTAAGGCCCCGGCTGTCCCCAGCGATCGGTGGGTGATGCGTTCCAGGTGGACGGCGTGACGATCTGGTAGTTGGCAACTGCACCGCGGTCCAGAACGAGATGATGGGTGAGATAGCCGCGCCCCGCTCCCCAGAATCCAACCCCACGCTGCTCTCCGCGGGTTGGCATCTCGAACTTGGTGCTGGTCCGCGTATCGCCCGTCTTGAGAATGTCCATCGCCGAGAGCCAGTTGTTCATCGCAACCATGGTCGTGAACGCTACGCAATGCGCTCGTGCCCGGTTGCGCTCGAAGGCGTTCCACACCTTGGGGACGTGCCACTCCAGTTCCATCTCCGGCAACGCACCCCTCGGAACGCGGACCTTGAGCGAGTGTCCAGTGGCTTCGATGAAGGGATTGTCCGGCAGCTTCTTTGCCACCGCCGTGTTCCAGAGGCGGGCGTACGCCCCCGCCTCCATGCTATAACGATCCCAACGTGGCGCCGTGTCCCAGGTGTACTTCTCCTTCCAGCTCTGTCCCTCCGGCCGGGGCTTGGTGACCTTGTTCCATGGATGATAGGGTGACAACGGCTTGCCGACCGGGTCGGTGGGAAAGTGCTGCCGTTGGCCGTCGCCCGTCCATTCGTCGTAGTACGAGTGCTCGACGAACTCTTCGAGTCCAATGTTGATTGTGTGCAGGTCGGTCGTCAGCAGTTGGCCGTCCACGATCGCGCCCGGTGTAGCCCATCGCCGATCGCCCCACGCCGGAGCGCCGGCGTAGGTGGCATCGTAGGCCTCGTGATCGTCGAAGATTCCTGTATCGATCAGATTGGCGCGGCGCGCGCCGACTTTCTTGTACTCGGGGTTGGCCTCGTAGAAAAATTCGGTGAGATCGTCCCAGATGCAGGCGAGTTTCTTGGAGTAGTCGAAGAACTGCGACAGCCGCAAGAACATCTCGTTAATAACGGTGAGCGTTATGGTCGAGCTCATGCCGCCCGGCACGATCGTCTGTGGGTGAGGGTACTTGCCGCAGATGAGTACGTATGCCTCACGCGCTACCCGCGTCATGTGCAGCGCCTCCAAATACAGCCTGCCGGAGAGCGGGTTGAGATCGCGCATGAGATCGCCGATAGTGGCGTACCCATGCACCTCCGCGTGAGGCGCCTCGGTTCGCGTAGCCTTGTCGAACAGTCCCGGATTGGTGGGTTGCACGATCGCTTCCGAGTAATCGGGGCCGGCGAGCAGATGCAGGTGCAGCGGATGGTCGTACAGAAACTCGAGCGCCAGCGCGAGGTTGCGGATGAGAATGCCGAGCGGGGGCGGCTGGCATCCAATGGCCATCTCGATGGCCAGCGCCGAACAGGTCGAATGCACGCCACCGCACACCCCGCAGGCACGACTCGTAATGTAGATGGCGTCGCGGGGATCGCGTCCAACCATGATCACTTCGTAACCGCGGAACAACGTCGCCACCGAACGCGCTTCCACGGTCTTGCGCGCCTGCATGTCGACTACCGTATGAAATGCCAGCGCGCCGGCAACACGGGTTACCGGATCGTAGTCCACGTTCTTGATGTGCCCGTTGCGTTGCAGCAGGTCCTCGATCTGTCGCTGCGTCAACTGTTTGGGCACGCCGGCTGGGCCGTCCGCCGAGGGCGCGTACGGATTGGCGATCCCTTCGCGCAGAAAGGCGCGGCCCTGTGCATCGAACTCCACCGGAAGATTCTTGAAGCACATGATGATCGCTATCCGAGTTTGAAGACCGTGGCGGCGCGCCCGAGATGAGCATCGGCCGTACGAAGTCCGCTGAGCAGGGTTCCTAACGCGCTATTGATGGTCGTCAGCTTCTCGGGCAGTGGCGTTGTGTGGCCGGCTACCACCTCGAGTCCGTCGGCGATTGCCGCGACGCTGCGCTTGGCACCGACCAGGGCCCAGAGGATGGCGATCAGATATCCGGCCAGCGCGACCACCACCAGTGCCACCGTGATGAGCGTCAGCGTGAGCAGCACGTCACCCTCCGTTCGCATTGGATGCGCATCATTCGGCCCGCCTGGCAAGCACGGTCGCCGTCGTATCCAGCTTGCCCACCACATTCCCGGCCGTTTGCAGCATCTCCGATGCGGTGGAGATGGTCGCATCGAGCGCGGTAATGTGCTGGGTGTTTCCGGCGATGCCGGCGGCGGCGCTCAACGCATCTGCCGCGTACCGCTCGATCGAGCGCGCGGCCACCCAGGTCCGGTGCAATAGCACGACCGCCGTCGGCACGAACACGACCAGGGTGATGATCAGCCCGATCCACCAGATGGTGTATAACAGCGGCGGAAAAACAGTCGCGTCGCTCACGGGGCCTCCTGGCGCGATACGGCGGCGATTAGTCCGGCCAGGTTGTCGTCGACCACGCGCAACCCGCCGCCAATGGCCGCTAACCCGGTATTGAGCTTGATGACTTGCGGCGCGAGGGCGCCCGTCTGGGTTTCGATAGCCCGCACGCCTAACCGGATCTTCGAGAGATAGCTGGCGGGGATGCCGTACACCTTACGCTGCCCACCGATCAACTCGAGCTCAGACACGATCTTAACGAGAAGGTACGCGAGCGCCAGGAAGAGTGCCGCCACCGCGGTCACCGATATGAGCATCAACCAGACCACGGCGCTCATGACGCCCACCGCGGTCCGAGCACACACGCCGGACATCCCGGGCACTCTTCCGCGTGCGCGCGGATCTTCGCCGTCGCGCCCGCCACACCGCCAGCCGACTGGAGAATCTTGCCGGCAACGTGATTCGTCTTGTCCAGCAGCGCTATGTGGATCGTATTGTTGGCGATGCGCTGGCCAACGTTCCAGATCTCCGACACGCCGGCCTTGATCCGTTTTGCTTCGCGCAGAATGAGTGTGAGCAGGATCGCGACGACGATCAGCACTACGACGAAGATGACGAGACTCACGATCCAGATGCGCTGAATAGTTTCGAAACTGGGATCGCTGTTCATAACGATGCTCCTGGCAGGGAAGGCATTTGCCGGCGCAGGAATTCGCCGTGGAATCGGATGAGGCGGCTCATCGGGCCCCGGCGTGGCTTTCCAGTGCCGAAGCCAGCAGCGCGCCCTTCGCTTCGATCTGCTGCACGGTTTCGAGCAGCTCGCCGGCGACTTCGTTGCTCGTCTGCAGCGCCCAGATAGGCATCGTGTTCTGCCGGATCCGCTCCGCCGCAGCCAGCGCGCGCACGGCGTGCGCGTGGATGGCGCGCGCGGTGAGCCAGATGGCGATCAGCAGGCCGGCGGCGATCAGAACGACAGCGACGGCGATGAGCAACCAGAATCGCCACGCCGCCCAGAGGTCTGCGTCAGTCATGGGCATCCTTCCGCGTTGTGCTGTTGTCGATGTAGTCGCTGCGAAGTCCGGGCCGGTCCACCCCCCAGAACTGTTCTTCCGAACCCTTGGGACGCCCTGGCTTCTTGGCGCGCCAGAACTGCCACTTCTTGTAGAAGAACTCCATCATCTTGAGCGGGACGGTGCTCGAGTCCACGTGACCCCAACCGCTAGGCACTTCACCGGTCACCTCCCAGCGATGCTCGCGGTTGGCGTGGCGGTTGCTCATCCTCCGCAGCCGCCGCATTACGGCGCCCACGCTGCGAGAGGCGGTGGTGGACATGATGGAGCCTGGCGGTGTCTTGTAGAACGGTGAGAACTTGTCCGGAAAGCCCGGCATTGTGCACGCGATACAGATGCCACCCGCGGCCATGCACCCGCCCATGTGGTTGATCGCGCCGCGCTTGACGATGTTGCAGTTCACGACCGGTCCCCAGCATCCGATTTCCACCAGGCACTGCGGGTCTCCGTAGTTCTTGGCGAACGTCCCTTCCTCGTAGTAGCCGGCGCGCGTGCAGCCCTGGTGCACCGTTTCACCGAATAGCCAGGCGGGGCGGCCCAGTTCGTCAAATGGTGGAAGTGGTCCGAGCCCTTGCAGAAAGAGCAGTATCGCGAAGACGGTTTCGGTGAAGTTGTCGCCCTGTGGCGCACACCCCGGAATGTTGATCACCGGAAGTCCGAACGCGCTGCGATAATCCTTGCCAAGGAAATCCATGACGCTCATCGCGCCGGTGGGATTGCCTTCGGCAGAAGGCACGCCACCCCAGGTGGCGCAGGTGCCAATGGCGATGGTCGCTGCCGCACCCTTGGACATGCGATGAAGCCACTCTGCGGTCGGAACAGGTCGGTGTCCTTCCTGTTCATCCATCGCTTCCATTCCCATAGCGCACCAGTAGCCGCCGGTGCGTGCGGCGATCCGCTCGTCGGCAACGGATCCCTCGTACACGATCACGTACGGATCGCCCAGCGATCCATCGACCGCATCGCGAAACCATTTGACGAAGTGGCTGCCCGATTCGACCGACAGCACGGGATGATGCAGCAGCACTTTGGGCATGGCGGGCACGATCCCGTTGAGCAGCCCCTCGATACCGGGGTTGGTGGCCCCGGCCACGGAAATGGTACAGCCGTCGCAGCTCATGCCGGCCAGCCAGAACACGTGAACGGTCTTGAGTGGGCCGAGCGGCAGCCGCTGTGGCTGCTCGTCAGGCAGCGTGGCGGGGATCGATGGTTGGCCTTCCTTGGATGCCACCGGTGCGGCTTCGACGGTCGCGGTCATCGCCCATTCTCCAATGTCAGGTGTCGTTGCATGACTGCGCCCTCAACAGATTCGCGGCAGTGGATCGCCGACCAGCATGTCGAGTACCCGCGCGCCGCCGATGGCAGTCTGCAGAATCACCATCCCCGGGTGCTCCGTTCTCACTTCGCCAATGATGGCCGCGGCGGAACCTAACGGGTGGTCACGAAGGGTCGACAGCGCGCGCTCGGCGTTCTCCGGGGGCACGATCGCCAGCAGCTTGCCCTCGTTGGCAATGTGGAGCGGATCGATGCCGAGGATCTCGCACGCCCCGTGTATCTCCGGCCGGATCGGGAGCCGCGATTCACTGATCGCTATGCCCACGCCGGCGCAGCGGGCGACCTCGTTCAGGCTGGTCGCCACGCCACCGCGGGTGGGGTCCTTCATGACGCGAGTGCGCGGCACCGCATCGAGAAGCGCCGCAGCCAGTCCGTGGAGCGCCGCGCTGTCGCTGGCGATCTCCGACTCGAGCTCCAGCGCTTCCCGCGCAAGCATCACCGCCATGCCGTGATCGCCGATCCACCCGCTTACGAGCACCACGTCGCCCGGACGCACATTCGCCGGCGATAGAGCTACATCACCACGCAGTTCGCCAATGCCGCTGGCGTTGACGAACATGCGGTCGGCCTTGCCGCGCGGCACCACCTTGGTATCGCCGGTGGCGACCGGCACGCCGGCGGCGTTGGCTGCCTCGCCAATGGAGACCATTACGCGTCGCAGGGTGTCGACGTCGAGTCCTTCCTCGAGAATGAGCGCCACCGACAATGCGATCGGCCGGGCGCCCGACACCGCGAGATCGTTGATCGTGCCGTGCACGGCAAGCTTCCCGATATCGCCTCCCGGGAAGAACAGCGGACTCACCACGTACGAATCGGTGGTGAATGCCATGCGGGATGTGCCGGAGGACAGCGGCACGATTCCGGCGTCGGCGACCCCGTCGAGCAGCGGGCTACATAACGATGGAAGGATCAGAGCTTCGAGCAGTGCCTGGCTCGCCTTTCCACCGGCGCCGTGACTGAGCGTAATGTGTGAATCGCGCAGCACGGCGCGGCTCGAGCGCGCGGTGCTGGCGCGAGACATCCGCTCCATCTGCGCGGCGAGCGAGTGCTCCAGACGCGCTGTCACACGAGCACCTCATCGGGCGTGCCGCCGGCGCCAGGCATAACCACGGATGCTCCGCCTGCCCGCTCCTGCTCACGCATGAGCGAGTATCGGCCGTAATTGTAGTACGCGGCGCACGCGCCTTCCGGCGAGACCATGCACGACCCGATCGGAACTTCCGGCGTGCACGCCGTGCCGAAAACGCGGCACTGCCACGGCTTGATGACACCCTTGAGCACCTCGCCGCACTGACAAGCCTTGGGGTCGGTGACTCGAAGTCCGGGCACCGCGAACCGCACTTCGGCATCGAAGTTGGAGAACTCGGGACGCAATCTGAGCGCGCTCTGCGAGATGAATCCGAGTCCGCGCCACTCGAAATAGGGCCGGAGCTCCATGGTCGTCGCCAGCAACTCGAGCGCCTTCGGGTTTCCCCCGGCGCGAACCACGCGCGCATACTGATTCTCGACCGCTGCCGATCCATCGTTCAGTTGCCGCAGGATCATTACGATCGATTGAAGAATGTCGGCCGGCTCGAAACCGGCGACGACCACTGGTTTGCCGTACCGCGCTGGAATGAAGTCGAATGGGCCGAGGCCGATGATGGTGCTCACATGCCCCGGACCAATGAAGCCGTCGAGCTGCATGCCAGGCGAGTCGAGAATGGCCTTGATGGCGGGGATGATCGTGACGTGGTTGTTGAAGATCGAGAAGTTCCGCAGCCCCTCATCGCGCGCTCGCAGCACCGTCGCCGCGGTCGATGGCGCCGTCGTCTCGAACCCGACGGCGAAGAACACCACTTCGCGATCGGGATTGTCGCGAGCGAGCTTCAGCGCGTCGAGCGGAGAGTAGACGAACCGCACGTCGGCGCCGTCGGCCTTTGCATCGATCAGGGTGCCGTTGGAGCTCGGCACACGCATCATGTCCCCAAAGGTGGTGAAGATGAGCGACGGCGTGCGGGCGATAGCCATCGCGTCGTCTATCCGACCCATGGGAATCACGCACACCGGACATCCCGGTCCGTGCACCAGTTCCACGCCGGATGGCAGCAGATCCTGAATACCGTGCTTGTAGATGGCGTGGGTGTGCCCGCCACACACTTCCATGACCTTGTATCGCCGACCCTCGGCCAGCCGCTCGATCTCTGTGGCGAGGCGGCGCACGGATTCAGGCTCGCGGAACTCATCGACGTAGCGCATCAACCTCTCCTCGCCAGCGAATCCTGGACCATCTCGAGCAACGCGTGCCACGCCGTGGCATGGCCCTCCTGAATCCGCGGCAAGTGGGCCACCCGGGCGATGAAGCAGAAATCCGCTTCACCCGTCCGCGCTACCTCGCCGCCATCGTGCCCGCTCAGCGCTATCGTCAGGAGTCCACGGCGCTTCGCCTCGCCTACTCCTGCCGTGATGCTCGGAGAACTCCCGCTGGTCGAGAACGCGATCGCTATGTCGTTAGGACCAGCGTAGGCGATTATCTGTCGAACGAACACGTGCTCGAAGCCGACATCGTTGCCTATCGCCGTAATCAGCGCCGTGTCATCGACCAGCGCGATGGCCGGCAGTGGAGTCCAGTGCGCGAGTGGCGGCTGCAGGCAGTCCGTTGCCGCGTCCTGCGCATCGGTCGCGCTACCGCCGTTGCCGAATGCCAGCAGAGTTCCACCGGCCGCGAACGCCGCCGCCATTGCCTCCGCCGCCTGCACCAACATACCGGCGTATTCGTCGAGCATCATCCGCCGGAGCGCGACAACGTCGCCACACTTCTGCCGGGTCGACCGGCGCACTTCGGCGTGCAGCGCGCCCAGCATCTCATCGTCAGGCGGCGTCTCGGCGAGAAATGGATACAACGCGAGCGAGAAGTCGCGCGCCGGCATAGTCACGCGTCCTCCAGACAGGTGATGACGAAGCCAAGGTGCACCAGCACGTGCGAGCCGACCATTACGCCATCGACGAGGTCCAGCGCCACAGTCTGCGCAAGCGATCCGGCGCGGACCTCCGCCGTGCCCCCCGGCAGATCCACAGATACCACGACTGCTGGCAGCGCTTCATCGGCGCAGACGGCGCAATGTTTCCCCCCTGCGGGATCGCAGCCGCCAGTCGCGGTGACCGAGTGTACGTCCCCCGTCATGTTCCCAACGTCCGCGCGCCGAGAAACACGTGGACGAGTTCCCACAAAATGTGATACAGCATCTCGTGCACTTCCTGCACGACGAACACGTCACGCTCCGCAACCGTGAACGCGAAATCCACCTCGAAAGCGCCGTCGGGCGACTCGTCTAGGCCGGTCAGTGCCAGGGTGAGCATGCCCATCGCTCGCGCCTGACCAAGAGCGCCAGCAATCTCGCGTCCGGAGCCAGAGGAGATAGCCATCGCAATGTCTTGCGATCGTCCCAGTACCCGCAACGGCTGCGCGAAGCGAGCGGCGGGCGAGCCGTCCGCGCACAATGCTCCGCGACCATCCGCATCATCAGTGATGGCCAGCGCCGGTAACGCGCGTTTGCCCACCAACACCGGGTGAACGAACTCGACCGCGACGTGCCGCGCGTCGGTCGCCTGCGAGCCCGATCCAAAGACCAGCAGGCGGCCGCCGCCTGTGAACCGGCGCGCCATCTCCTGGCAAGCCCGGGAAATATCGGCCACGTAATGCTCGACGAATCGCAGTGGGATTTCCGTGCTGAGCGCGAATCGCGCCCGGAGCAGCTCTTCGAGCCGGGCGCTCTCCCCGGCCACGGTTTCGGATGTCTCGCGTCTCGACATCGCGTGCCCAGCGTTCAGCATTTCGCGACTCAGCGGAAGCGCCTCATTCGATCTGGCTTCCCTTGAACTGCTCGATCTCGTCCACGTATAGATCATCGAGCTGCGTGAGATACTCGATCGTCCGCTGCGCCTCCGCTTCGTCGATCTTGCTGAGCGCGAATCCAACGTGAATGAGCACCCAGTCACCGGGCTCCAGGCCATCGGGCAACACGAGTCCGACGTTGATGGTGCGGCGCACGCCCGAGACTTCCGCCTTGGCTAGATGGTGCGTTGGGTCGACGAACTCGATGATCCGCCCGGGGACGCCTAGGCACATGCGAACACCCCGCGTTCTGATCTGGCGTCCTGCTCCCCGCGCAGGTGCGCGGCCGCGATCCACAGTTGGCCGAGCGAGAGGCCGCCATCGTTGCAGGGCACCTCGCGGTGAACCAGCACGGTGAATCCCGCGCTCGTAAGGTGTTGCCGCAAGTGCCGAGTGAGCAGCGCGTTCTGAAAGGACCCGCCGCTCAGTGCTACCCGGCGAACTCCGCTGCGGCGCGCAACATTACGAACCACCGTTGCCGTCGCGTCGGCGAGTGAGAAGTGAAAGCCTCCGGCGATTTCGGCGAGCGAACGGGCGGCGGTCAGATCCGCGGCAACTGCGCGAACCAGCGGCCCCACGTTCATCTGCCAGCCATCGCCCGCCTCGGTCAAATCCACAGGATACCGCCGCGTGGATGCCGGATCGGCGATCATTTCGAGCTCCACCGCGGCCTGCGCCTCGAACTGCACCGATTGGCGAATGCCGAGCAGCGCCGCAACAGCATCGAACAGACGCCCTACGCTGGATGATGGCGGTGCCAGAGCGGGGCGATGCAGCAACTGCCTGACGACGGCCAGTTCCGCCGCCGGGATGCGATCGAGAAAGACCGATGGCGCGCGAGCGAGATCGCCGTCGTAGGCCGCCCACAGATGCGATATGGCCGCCCGCCACGGGTGCCGGGCTACAGCATCTCCGCCGGGCAGCGGCACATACGCGAGATGTGCCATCCGCTCGAAACGCGCTCCGTTGACGAGCAGAATCTCGCCACCCCAGGTGGCGCCATCGGTGCCAAGACCGGTGCCGTCGAAAGCGACGCCGATCGCCGGTCCATCTACGCCATGCTCCGCCAGGCACGATGCGATGTGCGCATGGTGGTGCTGCACGGCAAGGCGCACCTCTGCACTCCAGCGCTCGGCGAATCGGGTAGAGAGATAATCGGGGTGAAGATCGTGGGCGACGACCTCGGGAACGATGCCCAGCAATGCGACTGACTGAGCTACGTGCTCCTGGAGTGCCGCGTACGTGCCGGCATCATGCAGATCGCCAATGTGCTGCGACAGAAACGCCGCGCGCCCCAATCCCAGGCAAAATGTCTGCTTGAGATGACCGCCCACCGCCAGCGCCGGACGCGAAAGAGGCAATGGAAGTGCGACCGGACGGGGAGCGAAGCCGCGCGCACGCCGGATCACCAGAGGCACGCCGGACACGAAGCGCACGACGCTGTCGTCGCAACGGACTACTATGCCGCGGTCGTGCGACAGAAATCCGTCGGCAATGCCGGCAAGCCGCTTTCGCGCGTCTGCATCTCGATAGGCAATCGGTTCATCGCTCCGGTTTCCGCTGGTCATGACCAGTGGCCCGTCGATGTCGGCCAGCAGCACATGGTGCAGCGGCGTGTACGGTAGCATGACGCCGATGAGCCGATTGTCTGGCGCCACCTCCCCGGCGAGCGAGCCGCCAGGTCGCCTGACGAGCAGCACGATCGGCCGCTGCGGCGACTCGAGTAGCCCCGCTTCGTCGGCGCTCACGTAGGCCAGCTCTCGGGCGGCAGCCAGGTCGCGCGCCATCACGGCAAATGGCTTGGCATCCCGATGCTTGCGCTGGCGCAGAAGGCGCACCGTTCCGGCGTTAGTGGCATCGCAGGCCAGATGGTAGCCGCCCAGCCCCTTGATGGCGACGACATCTCCCGCCCGCAGCTGCCAGCCCGCGGCGCGGATCGCTTCATCTCTGCGCAAGGATTCCGTACCAAGCGATGACTCCATGGAGAACTCGAGCGAGGGTCCGCAGCGAGGGCATGCCGTGGTCTGGGCGTGGAAGCGCCGGTCAGCGGGATCGTCGTACTCGGCGCTACAGGGATCACACAGCGGAAAACCCGCCATGGTGGTGGTTGCGCGGTCGTACGGCACGCCGAGTTGAATCGTCAGGCGCGGTCCGCACTGGCTGCAACTGAGGAACGGGTAGCGAAACCGCCGATCCGCAGGATCGAAAAGCTCTCGTACGCAATCGGCGCACGTCGCGATGTCCGGCGACACACGAGGCACCGAGCCGGCAACGTTCGCCGCCGCGCCATCGCTGCTGCGGGCGATGCGAAATCCCGCTTGCACGCCTGGGCGGGCCGGCGTAAACCGCACGCGCTCGACTACGGCCATTTTGGGTGGAGCGGTGGTGAGCTCGAGCACGAACCGGTCGAGCACCAGCGACTCGCCCTCGACATCAATCGACACGCCCCCGCGCGCATTATGCACCTGGCCGCGGAGAGACAGGCGCGTCGCCAGCGCATGGACGAAGGGGCGGAACCCCACGCCCTGCACGAGTCCCTCGATCTCGATGAGCTTTCGTTCGATCATTCAGTCCCCATCCCCGGCGCGCATCGGCCTGCCGTCCCCGCCCCCTGGCTGTTGGGGAGTCTAGTTTGCGCCGCGGTGAGGGGGCAAGGCACTTCGGTCAACCGAAGCGCATCTAATCATCGGCTATGGCGCCTGAATGTCGTCCAGCAGGCGGCGAAACCGTTGCAACAGCTTGGTACCGGACGCGGTCAGCTTGTACGAGGTGCGCGGCGCTGCATCGGGCGGTGCATGACGGTCGATCAATCGGGCGAATTCGAGTGCGTGCAGAGTGTCGGCCAGGGTGGAGGTGCTTACCCGGCCGAGCGACGATTCGATCTCATGGTATCGGGCGTCGCCGTGGGCGTGAATGGCGTTGAGCACCGCCAGCGAATAGCGGCGGCGAATGACGCGCAACAGGTCCTCCACGCCGCAATAGCATACCGCGGCGTTCGCCTCTCCAGGTGAGATGCATCCGCACGGGGGTATGTCCCGAGCCTCGATAGTGTGTGTCGCCATTCGCGCAAGATACCATTGACATGGCCGCGGACGACGGGTCGCTTACTCGCTCGACTGGCTGTCCCAGGCGCTCGAATCGTGGGTATTCGCCGATGGCCGCTTCCGATGGCCGGTTCGGCGCTTTCCGGTGTGTCAAACCAACCCGAGTCCCAATGCTCAGAGCTCGTCGACGACGGCAGATCCGCTATTCCCTGCTGGTCGCGCTCGTGCCATTCGCCCTGGCATGTGCACCCGAAGGAGCAAAGCGCGGGGAGCAGACGCTCGTCGCCGCCATCGGAGGCGATCCCGGACATCTCAACCCGGCGATCACCACCAACGGTGGCGTACATACGGCGGCGGCGCTCCTGTACAACGGCCTACTCACGCTCGACGAAGACCTGCAACCGCTGCCAGAGCTTGCCGAGCGATGGGAGGTGGAGGACGGGGGCGCGCGTTACCGCTTCCACTTGCGGCGCGACGTGCGCTGGCACGATGGACGCCCGTTCACGGCTGCGGACGTGAAGTTCACGTTTGACAGCCTGCTGCTCAGATTCCACGCGCGTACTCGTGCGTCGCTCGGTCCTGCGCTAACCAGCGTCGACGCGCCTGACGATTCTACCATCGTCTTCCGGTTTCGCCAGCCGTACGCTCCCTTGCTGCAACAGCTCGACGTAGTGGAGGCGCCGATCCTGCCGCGGCATGTGTTCGCCGGCAGCGATCCGTTGCGCAATCCGGCCAACACGGCGCCGGTCGGCACCGGGCCGTTCCGCTTCGTGTCGTACCGGCCTGACGATGAAATCCGCTATGCAGCGAACCTCGACTACTTCCAGGGTGCACCGCAGATCCAGGATCTGGTGCTGCGCGTCATCCCCGATCCAGGCATGCAGGTCATCGCGCTGGAAGCGGGCGAGGTCGACTGGCTGTTTGCCGTGCCGGGTCCAGATCGCGAGCGGCTGCAGGGCGATCCGGCGGTGGTGCTCTTGCAAACGACGGTGAATCCGGGCGGCAGCAACTGCGTCACCACACTTGGGTTCAACCTGGATCGTCGGTGGTTCCGTGACGTGCGCGTGCGCCGCGCCATCGCGCACGCGGTGAATCGTCCGCAGTTCCTGGAGCGTGTACTGTTCGGCGAGGGGCGAGTCGCTACGGCGCCGATCTCCTCGCGAATCGCGTTTGCGCACGCCGGCGATCTGGCGACGCCTGAGTTCGATACCGCGCGTGCGTCGCAGCTGCTCGAGTCGGCCGGTTGGCGGCGAATCGGAAACGACGTACGAGAGGCACGCGGCGTTCCCGGCATCGAAAATGGCACGCCGTTCGTTGTCGGCTTCGCCGCGCTGCCGAGTCAGGCGAAGTTTGGCGATCTGCTCCGTGCCCAACTCCGCGACGTCGGCATCGATCTTCGCGTTCACCCATTGGAGCCGGCAGTGTTTGCCCATACGGTGTTCACCGCCCGGGACTTCGATACGGCGATCGCATCTTACTGCAACGGCACCGACCCGGAGATTGGAGTCAGGCGCACGCTGGTGTCATCGAGTATTGCACCGGTTCCCTTTTCCAACATGGCCGGCTACAGCAACCCGATCGTCGACAGCCTGTTCGACCGGGCGGGAGCCGCGATCGACCTCGGAGATCGGCGCAGCCTGTATCGCGAAATCCAGGAGATAGCGGTGCGCGACCAGCCTTACGTCTGGCTCGTCGAAACACTGGCGACACGCGCGCATACGGTGCGCTGCAGCGGCTTTGGCACGTCTGCGCACTTCGCCGCGACAGCGCGGTGCACGCGTGAGTAGAAGGTTCATTCTCGCCAGGTTGATGCAACTTGTGCCGACGGTGGCCGGCATCGTGCTCGTCGGCTTTCTCCTGATTCATCTGGCACCGGGAGATCCGGTCTTGGCGTTGGCGGGCGAGCACGGCGACGCACAGTACTACTCATTCATGCGACAGCGATTCGGACTTGATGAGCCGCTGCCTCAGCAACTGGCCACCTACTTTCGCCGAGTAGCCGTCGGTGACCTCGGCTTTTCGTACGTGCACGGCAGAGCGACACTCCAGGTGATCATGGAACGCGCCCCGGCAACCCTCCTGCTCACCGGCACGGCGCTCGTGTTTGCCGTGCTGTTCGCGATTCCGTTAGGCATTCTGGCGGCACGGCGCCCGCACGGCGCGCGCGACATCGGCATCAGCGCACTCGCGCTCGGATTCTACTCGGCGCCCATATTCTGGCTCGGCCAGCTCTCGATTCTCGTCATTGCGCTTCACCTCGGGCTGTTGCCCGTGCACGGAATGACGTCACCGGGGAGCGCCGCAGCGGGAATGTCGCACGTTTCCGATGTCATGCGGCATCTCGCCCTGCCGGCACTCGTACTCGCCTCGCACGAGATTACCGTGCTCGTGCGCCTGACGCGCAGCGGGCTGATCGACGAGCTCACGCGGGACCACATTCGCACAGCACGGGCGAAGGGCGTGCGCGAACGCTTGGTGATGCTGCATCATGCGCTCCCGCGTGCCCTGCTGCCGGTGCTTACCGTCGTTGGCAATCGCGCGGGACATATGCTGGCCGGCGCAGCCATCGTCGAGATCGTCTTCGGATGGCCGGGAATGGGGCGGCTGCTCCTCACATCGCTGCAAACGCGGGATGCTCCGATTCTGCTGGGGCTGTTCTTCGTGGTGTCGTTCACGGTCATCCTCTTCAATCTGGTGACGGATCTGCTGTATGCCGCTATCGACCCCCGAGTTCGCTTCCGCTGATCTGGCGCCGGCGGGATCGGCGCACGAACCGCTCTCGACGCGGCGATCGAGCTTCGCGACTACCGTCTCACTCCCGTCAGGGAGAGCGGGGCTGATTCTCACGGGTCTTACGCTCGCCGTGACGATCCTCGCACCGGCGTTGGCGACGGCGGACCCTTTCGCCCTGTCGGGGCCGCCGCTCGTCGCTCCGTCCTTGGTGCACCCGATGGGCACCGATGCGCTAGGCAGGGATCTGTTCAGCGGCGTGCTGTACGGGGCACGAACCTCGTTGTTCGTCGCCAGCGCGGTGACGATGCTGACATTCATTTGCGGCGCCGGAATTGGGCTGATCGCCGGCTATCGTGGCGGAGTGCTCGATGACCTGCTGATGCGCGTGACGGAGATGTTTCAGGTGCTCCCGCGTTTCTTCCTCGTCATCGTCGCGATTGCGCTGTTCGGAGCGGGGCTGGACCGCATCGTGCTCGCGCTAGGCCTGACGTCGTGGCCGGTGCTGGCGCGGGTGGTTCGCGCGGAGGTGTTCTCGTTGCGACGGATCGAGTTCGTGCGCGCGGCGGAGTCGAGCGGTGCCAGCGGTGTTCATGTTCTCTGGCACGAGCTTCTGCCTAACGTGATGCCGAGCGTGGCGGTGATGCTCGGCCTGCTGTTCGGACAGGTGCTGCTCGTCGAAGCCAGTCTGGGCTTTCTTGGGCTGGGCGATCCGAACGCGTTGAGTTGGGGCGTGTTGGCCGGACAGGCACAGGGCTTTTTGAGGGTAGCGTGGTGGCTGGCATTCTTCCCCGGGCTGGCGATCACCGTGGCGGTCCTGGGATCGAACCTGCTCGCCGACGCGCTGGCGGCCAGTCTGAGCGGCCGTTGAGCGAAGCGCCTGACGCTCTGCTCGAGGTCAGTGACCTGACCGTCGACTTTCTCACAGGAGGTGCTTCGGTACGAGCGGTCGACCGAGCCGGCTTCGAGATCCGCCCGGGCGAGACCCTGGGTCTGATCGGTGCGTCGGGCTCCGGCAAGACCGCCACTGCCCTCGCGATACTCGGCCTGCTCCCGCGCGGAAGCGCGGTACGCGGCCGGGCGCTGTGGAGGGGACGCGACCTGCTGCGCAGCAGCCCGGCGGAGTTGCGTGCGATTCGCGGAGCCGGGATAGGATTCATTTCGCAGGACGCGATGACCGGCCTCAATCCGCTGCACCGGGTGGATACCCAGGTCGCGGAAGCGCTTCGCGTGCACCGGCCTCGGCTCGGCCGCTCCGCGGCGCTTGGGCACGCCGGAGCGTTGCTGGAACGAGTGGGACTCGCGCCGGAGCGACTGGCCGACACCCCTTACCCGCACGAGTGGTCGGGTGGAATGCGGCAGCGTGCGGTGATCGCGATGGCGATTGCCAACAGCCCGCCTCTCCTGATCGCAGACGAACCGACGACCGCGCTCGACGTGGTGACGCAGAGTGCGGTGCTCGAGCTTTTGCGCGAGGTGCGGCGTGAATCGGGGTCGGCATTGCTGCTCATCACGCACGACTTCGACGTCATGGCGGAATTGGCTGATCGGGTCATCGTCATGCAGGAGGGCCGAATCATCGAAGCGGGTACGGTTCACGAGATCTTCGATAACCCTCGTGAGCCATACACGCGCCAGGTGCTGGCGGCCCGCGCCGCGGCGAGCGCGAGCCGCGACGGGTGTCTCTGCAACGGTGTCGTCAGGATCGAGCGCTCGCCGGGAAACGTGCCCGGTGGGCTGCTTCGAGTGGAAGAGCTGACGATTCGCTATCCATTGCAGCGGCGGTTGCCCTGGCAGCGGCGCTCGTGGATCGATGCGGTCGATGGGGTGAGCTTCAGTCTGGATGAAGGTGAGTCGCTGGGTCTGGTCGGCGAATCGGGATCGGGCAAGTCCACGTTGGCGCGCGCGCTCCTGCGCCTGGAAAAGCCTGACGCCGGCCGGATATGGCTGGCTGGCCGCGAGATTACGCGCGCCGGAGGGGCTGAGCTGAAGGCGGCTCGTGCCATGGTTCAGATCGTGTTTCAGGATCACACGGCTTCGCTGAATCCGCGCCGTTTGGTGGCCGGCACCATCGCCCATCCGCTGCACGTGCACGGTTGCTATGGTACGTCTGGTGGTGATCGCTGGATAGCCGAGCTGATGGACATCGTCGGGCTGCCCAGGCGCTTCCTTGCGCGCTTTCCGCACGAGCTTTCGGGTGGCGAGCGCCAGCGTGTGGCCATTGCGCGCGCGCTCGCGCTCAAGCCGCGACTACTGGTGCTCGACGAGCCGGTCACAGCGCTCGACAGCATTGCTCGCGCGGGTATTCTGAGCCTGCTCGCGACCTTGCAGCGCACACGGAAGCTCGGCTACCTGTTGATCGCGCACGACCTGAGGCTGGTTCGCGGCCTCACCCATCGCGTAGCCGTTATGCGCCAGGGCCGCTTCGTGGAAACTGGACTGACCCAGCAAGTGTACGATGCTCCGCAGCATCCCTACACGTGTGCGCTGCTCGCCGCCCTGCCCATCAGCCATCCGGCGGAGCGGGCCGCGCCTGATCATCGGCAGAGTCGATGAGCGCGAGGGCGGGTGATCGCCGCAAAGGCACCAATTCTCGGGCGCCTGGGGTGAATAGCCACTGGCGCGCCACGAGCCCGGCCCCGTATGATGGTCCGTGCCGGCTGTGGCCCACTCCAGGTGGCACCCCAACGAGGCTGAACCCCAACCGATTCCAATCATGCGATATGCGCGCGCCGTCCACGTCGTTGTACTGACCTTCGCCGCTGCCGCGACGCTCCCGGCGCAGGCCGGCTTGCGCGCCTTGCCGAGCAGCCGCGGCACCAGCGAGGTAGTACTCGCCTTTCCACGCGATTCGACGCCGGATGGGGCACAGCCGATGAAGATCCGCCTCGACTACGGCCAACCGCATCTGCGCGGCCGTCAGCTGCACACGGACAGTCTGGTTCCCTACGACAAGGTGTGGCGCACGGGTGCGAACGCCGCGACAACGTTGCACACCGATGTCGACCTCACGCTTGGCGGCGCGACGGTGCCCAAGGGCACTTACGTGCTTTATACCTTGCCGGGTCGCACCACGTGGAAGCTCATTCTTCAGAAGAATGCTGGCCAGTCGCCGATGGGGTATGACGCCGCGAACGATGTGATTCGTATTGATCTGCGTCGTCGCGAGCTCGCCGCGCCTATCGAAAGCCTGTCAATGACGTTGATCCCCTCGCTCGAGCCCGGTCCCGCGCGCGGCGAACTACGTCTGGCGTGGGGGATGGAGGAGTTCGCCACTGACTGGTCGGTGAAG
>JBGTNB010000553.1:0-2252 GCA_041743285.1 Gemmatimonadaceae bacterium | reverse complement strand
AACGCCGACCCCGACACCTTCGGATTCACCGTCAGCTTGTCGATAATCACCCGCCGCACCAGCCCACTCGGCTCCGTGATCTCGAACTGCCTGATCAGCCCATCCTTCCCATCCACCCAAACCGTCGCCTTCGTAAACGGCAGCGAAGCATCCCGGGCCGTTAGGTGGAGCACCGAGGTAACCCTCCCATTCACCGTCTCCGCGCCGGCGTCGTGGATCGTGTACTTCTCCCGCGGCGCCTCGAGGAATATCGCCGTCACGTCAGGCACCCCTGCCGAATTCGCCCCGACCTTCTGCTTGATCACCTGGCCCGGCGCCATGCTCGGCACATAGATCCACAGGTGCGTGCCGTCGGACACTATGCGGTCGCCGGCTGGGTCGGTGAACCGAATCGACATTTTATTCGGCCGGTCCTGCACCAGCTCACCCTTTGCCTCCACCGTTCGGCCGAGCAGGGGATTGGTGATGCGCTGTGTGAACGTCGCTTCGACGGTATTCACACTCTTGTACGCCCTGATCGCCCTGTCGAGCACAGCTTGCCCCGCAGGCCCCTGCGCCCCCACCGGTGCACTAACCGCGAGGGCCAAACCAGCAATGGTGATCCATCTCACGTTCATCCCTCCCCCAAAATGCCGAACGCGGGCGTTAGCCCGCGCTGAACCGCTGCTATCTGGATTCCCGCTTTCGCGGGAATGACGGGCTTTTACTGGATTCCCGCTTTCGCGGGAATGACGGGCTTTTACTGGATTCCCGTTTTTCGCGGGAATGACGGGACTTTCGTTTCCCGTTTCCCGTTTCCCCTTTCCCGCTGTACCCTACAAAGTTCTACCCTGCCACCACCGCCGCCGTTCCGATGCTCCGCCCAATCGCGTGCGCTATCGCCCTCACCTCACCCATCAATTGCGAGAACTGTTCCGGATACAACGATTGCGCACCGTCCGACTTCGCCCGCTCGGGATTAGGATGTACCTCGATCATGATGCCGTCGGCTCCCGCCGCGACCGCCGCACGCGCCATCGGGATCACCTTGTCACGCGCCCCGGTGCCATGGCTGGGGTCGGCGACTATGGGCAGATGCGATAGCCGGTGCACCAGCGGGATCGCCGTCAGGTCGAACATGTTCCGCGTCGCCGGATCGAACGTGCGCACGCCGCGCTCGCACAGTAGAACCTGGTCGTTCCCCTCGGCGAGTATGTACTCCGCGCTCAGAAGCAGATCGCTGATCGTCGCCGCCAGCCCCCGCTTCAGCATTACCGGTTTGCCTAACCGCCCCACCGCTCGCAGCAGCGAGTAGTTCTGCATGTTCCGCGCGCCGATCTGGATACAGTCCGCAACCTCCGCCACGAGCTCAGCACCTTCGGCATCCATCGCCTCGGTGACGATCGCCAGTCCGGTCTCCCGCCTGGCGAGTGCCAGCAGCTCGAGGCCGCGCTTGCCCAGTCCCTGAAATGAATACGGTGAGCTCCGGGGCTTGAATGCGCCGCCTCGCAGGCAGGCCGCTCCGGCCGCCTGTACCTGCCGCGCCACCGTAATGATCTGCTCTTCCGATTCGACCGAGCACGGTCCGGCAATGACCGCCACCTCGGATCCACCAATGCGCACTCCTGGCGCAATGGTGACGATGGTGTTCTCCGCCTTCCACTCACGCGAGACCTGCTTGTAAGGCTGAGTGACGTGAATGACCTCCGCCACCCCAGCCAGCGCCTCGATGCGCGATCCATCGACCCGCCCATCGTTGCCGACGAGCCCAATGGCCGTACGCTGCGAGCCGGGCATCGGCCGGGCCACGTAGCCCATTTCCTCTATAGTCCGCACTACGCCTTGAACTTCGTCAGGCGTGGCACCGTGTCGCATTACGACGAGCATTAAGCGTCCTCTATTTCCATGGACCAACCATCTTCCGCGAGCACCACTTCGCCGGCGAAGCTCTCCCGGACCTCACCCGCGATGTCGATCGCCTCGACCGGCGGGTAGAAATGCGTGAGCACCAGCCGCGACGGCTCGGCCACCTTGGCCAATTGGCCACACTGGCGCGGCGTGAGGTGGTTCGGCAGCGCCATCTCTTCAGGCAACGAGCACTCGGCGAGGAACACGTTCGACCTGCGTGCCCATTCAGCCAACCCCTCGTCGAACCCCGTATCCCCCGTGTACACCAGCCGGCGATTCTCCGCCTCGACTGAATATGCCACACTCTCCTCGGTATGCGGAACCTTCATCGCCGACAGGGTGACGTTGTCCAGTTTCAGCGACGC
>JBGTNB010000552.1:0-2667 GCA_041743285.1 Gemmatimonadaceae bacterium | reverse complement strand
GGCGCTCGACGGAGCGCGCCAGGAGCTTGGCGCGGTCCCGCTGGCCGGGCTGGTGCTGGTCAGCGACGGAGCCGACAACGCACAGGTTTCGTCAGGCGGCACCGATCTCGAAGAAACGCTGCTCGGACTCGAGGCGCGCGGAGTGCCTGTATACACGGTCGGGCTGGGACGCGAGAGCTGGGACCGCGACATTCAGGTAAGCCGCGTTGAGGCGCCACGCCTCGTGCTCGAAGGCGCGACACTGGTGGTTACGGCCCTCGTATCGCAACGTGGCTACGCCGGGGAACGGGTGCCGCTCATCGTGGAGGATGGCGGACGAATCGTCAGCCGGCAGGAGATCGTCCTTCCGCCTGACGGCGAGCCTACACCGGTTCGTGTTCGCGTACCTGCCGCCGAGGCGGGAGCGCGCGCGCTGCGCTTCTACATACCGCCGCAGAACGGCGAGATGGTCGCCGAGAACAACTCGCAGGACGCGCTGGTCATCGTGCGCGACGCGCGGGAGAAGATCCTCTATGTGGAAGGCGAGCCGCGGTTCGAGCCGAAGTTCCTGCGGCGCGCGGTCGACGGCGACGAGCAGCTCCAGGTGGTTCTGCTGCAGCGCACCGCCGAGAACAAGTACCTGCGCCTGGACGTGGACGACAGCCTCGAACTGGCCGGAGGCTTTCCCCGCACGCGCGAGGAGCTGTTCGCCTATCGGGGACTTGTGATAGGCAGCATCGAGGCCAGCGCGTTCACGCTCGACCAGCTGCGAATGATCGCCGACTTCGTTGCCGAGCGCGGCGGCGGACTGATGATGCTCGGCGGCCGCCGCGCATTCGCCGAGGGCGGGTACGGAGGTACGTCGTTAGGAGAGGTACTGCCGGTGGAGCTCGATGCCGGACGCACCGACGCCGACGACGAGTACTTCGTGCCGCTGCGTGTCACCGCCACTCCGGCCGGACTGGGGCACGCCGTGACCCAACTCGCACCTGACGCCGAGGCGTCCGCGGCGAGATGGCGGACGCTGCCGGTGCTCAGCTCGGTGAATGTGGTCCGCCGCGTCAAGCCGGGAGCGACGCTGCTGCTTACCGGGGAGGACACTACGAGCAGCACGCGCCACGTCGTTCTCGCCGCCCAGCGCTATGGGCGAGGACTGTCGGTGGCGCTCCCAGTGCAGGATGCCTGGCTGTGGCAGATGCAGATGTCGGAAGAAGATGTGACGCACGAGACGTTCTGGCGCCAGACGCTGCGCTGGCTGGTAAGCGACGTGCCCGGGCACGTGGTTGCTAGCGCGGGCGTTGACTTGGCCGAGCCGGGGGATCCGATCGCGCTGCGCGCCGACGTGCGTGGCTCGACGTATCTGGAGGTGAACGACGCACGCGTGGAAGCTCGGATCAGGGCGCCAAATGGCGACACGTCGGTGGTGGCCCTCGATTGGATCGTCGAGCGGGACGGCGAGTACGAAGGTTCGTTCACTCCGCGCGACTCGGGGGTCTACGAGATCGCGGTGCGGGCGGACACGGCAGGCGGGGAGCTGGAATCGGCTACGACCTTCGTCCGCGTCGGGGAGTTGCCGACGGAGTACTATGATGCAGAGCTTCGTACGCCGCTGCTGCGGCGGGTGGCGGATCGGACCGGCGGCCGCTTCTACACGCGGCAGACGGTGGACGCTCTGCCGCGGGACGTGGTGTACACGAGCTCGGGGACTGTGGTGACACGCGAAAATGAACTGTGGGACATGCCCGTTTTGTTTTTTCTGCTGGCTGCGCTGCTGACTGGAGAATGGACGTACCGTCGCGCGCGGGGGCTGGCGTGACCGGGGGTCGCATGTTGACAACAATGGTCACGACGGCGGCGAAACGATGCTGGGCGGTCGCGGCCGCGGCGGTATCGTTGTTTCTGGGGGGGGCCCCCGCGACCCCGATCGGCGCGCAGGGATTGGGCCAGACCCACGTGCTCATCGTCACCGGGATCCCCGGCGAGCCGCGCTTCGCAACCGCGTTTCACGACCAGTCGCTCGCCCTGGCCTCCGCCCTCGTCGAGCGGCACGCTGTTCCGCGCGAACGCATCACCATCCTCGGCGCCGATCCGTCGCGTGATCCGTCCTGGATCTCGGCTCGCGCCACCAAGCCAGAGATCAGCAAGGCCCTTGCCCGGATCCGGCTTGCCGCCGCGCCTGACGACCGGCTATTGCTCGTGCTCGTCGGCCATGGCAGTGGTAGCGGAGCCAACGCGCGCATCAACATGTCCGGACCCGATCTGAGCGCGAGCGAGCTCGCCCGCGAGCTTGCCTCGTTCGAGCCACGCACGATTGCCGTGGTGAACACGGCGAGCGCCAGTGGCGACTTTGCGAACGTGCTCTCCGGTAAAAACCGGATAATCATCACCGCGACAGCCAGCGCGCAGGAGCGCAACGAGACCATTTTCGGCGAGCATTTCGTCGCCGCTTTCACTGGCGATGGCGCTGACGCCGACAAGGACGGCCGACTGTCGCTGCTCGAAGCCTATCGATATGCTCAACGCGAGGTGCAGCGGGTGTACGAACGCGACAACCGGCTGCTGACCGAGCACGCGCGATTGGAAGATGACGGCGATGGCCGGGGCACCGCTTCCCCTAACGACGAGTCCGGCGATGGTGCGCTAGCGCGCCGATTCGTGCTCGGCGGCGGCGCGATAGCCGCGCGCGCG
>JBGTNB010000551.1:0-1618 GCA_041743285.1 Gemmatimonadaceae bacterium | reverse complement strand
GGTGGATCGCGAGCACGGCATAGTCGAGTCGGACTTCTTCGACCTCTCTGCCATACGCAGCGACATCGATGCGGGAACCTCGGTTGGAATCGAACGGACGATTCGCATCCGGTTCCGCGTGATCCCGAGCTTCGGCGCTCTCTCCCTGTACGGCGAAGCGGTTTACCAGCTCGGCGACTTTGGCGGGCGAGCGTCGGAGCGGATGGTTCCTGAAGATCATCCCGTCCGCCCGGTCCTCGCGGAGATGTTCGAGGACATCACCGGAGAGTTGGCGCGACTGCGCGCCGAACGCGACCCGCCACCGCCGGAACGTTAGGCTCCACCGATTCGGCAACCGTCGCCTTCTGGTCTCTCGGCCTTCCCCCGCCCCACCGGATTTCGCGGCACGATTCGCGATGACCCCGCCGCTCGGGCCGTCTATGCGGAGGGCGCCGGCATCGCGCGCGCCATACCCCGTGCGGTGGTCGTCCCTCGCGACGCCGAGGATCTGTTGCCTTTGCTGGAGTGGGCGAACGCCAACCGGGTGCCTCTCATCCCCCGAGGATCGGGAAGTGGAATGGCGGGCGGCGCGACGGGCGACGGTGTCATTGTCGACTGTTCTCTCCTGGACCAGATCGGACCCGTCGATTCAGAGCGGCGAACAGTGCGCTGCGGCCCGGGCGCCATTCGTGCCCACGTCAACACCGCCGCCAACGCGCACGGCTTGCGCTTTCCAGTCGATCCCTCCAGCGGTCCGTTCTGTACAGTGGGGGGAATGGCGGCGGCCAACGCGGCGGGCGCTCGCACGCTGCGATTCGGCTCCACCCGGAGCTGGATCGAGTCTCTCGAGTGCGTGCTAGCCGATGGCACTCCGGCAACGGTACGGCGCGAATCTTCACCACCGGCCGGCTCCGCACTCGCCCGCATAACGAGTAGTCTCCTTCCGCGGTGGCGCGGACGCCCAGAGCTGCATCACGCCGTGCGCAAGGAAAGTTCCGGCTACGCGGTTGCGAGTGCCGCCCAATCCGGTGATCTGGTAGATCTTCTCGCGGGCAGCGAGGGAACGCTTGCTATTTTCGCCGGGCTCGAGCTGCGGCTCATACCTGTTCCGGTGGCCACCGCGAGCGCGCTTGCCTCCTTTCGTTCACTGGAAGACGCGACCGTTGCCGCGGCGCGCGCACACGAGCTTGGCGCAAGTGCCTGCGAGTTGCTCGATCGGACCTTTCTGGAAATTGCCGCGGCCGCTTCACCGCTTCCTATCGACGCGCACGTAGAGGCAGTGCTGTTGATCGAAGCTGAAGCCGACTCGCACGCGCAGGCGGGCGCGGCGATCAACGCGATAGCCGCGGAATGCCGAAGGGCGGGAGCAGAGCAGGTAGAGCTCGCGTTGGAGCCTGCAACGGAGCAAGCCTTGTGGGCACTTCGCCATGCGGCAAGCCCCACGCTCGCCCGGCTCGACCCCGCGCTCGTTTCCATGCAGTTCATCGAGGATGCGTGCGTACCTCCTGAAGCTTTGCCCGCGTATGTGCGCGGAGTGCGTGAGGCGCTCGCGTCGCGCCAAATTCGCGGCGTGATCTTCGGTCATGCCGGGGATGCCAACGTTCACGTGAATCCTCTGATAGACCTGCGCCGCTCCGAC
>JBGTNB010000550.1:0-2678 GCA_041743285.1 Gemmatimonadaceae bacterium | reverse complement strand
AGATGGGACCCGTCGGGATACCACTGCACGTCGCATATCGTGCCGCCGCTGCATGCCACATGGTCCGACACAGTGGACCGGTGCACGTCAGGCGGCATCCGGAGACGCACCACGCGCGGACGGCCATCCGGACCCGGGTTGATGATCACACGGCTGATGCGGAACACCACGCTGTCGCCAGGCAGCGGATACTTCCATGACTCGAGCTTCGGGCTCCCCACATTCGTCGAGACGAGGTGCATGTCGCGCACGCCGCGGCCATCGTGCTGGAAGGTGGCGATCTGCCGAGAATCCGGCGACCAGGTCACGACCGGACGGTCGCTGTGCGTCCAGCCGGCGTTGTCGGTCGCGTAGCCGAAGTCCTCGACTCCGTCCGTGGTAACCTGCGTCTCCTGGCCGCTAGTCAGGTCGCGGGCCCACAGGTTGTGCTCACGGATGAACACCGCCCACCGCCCATCGGGGCTTACACTCGCGTCACGCGGGCCGCTACCGGCTGACGCCGAATCCGCGAGCGAGCACACATAACGTTGCAGATCACAGTTCCAGCGCCGATTCTGCACCGTGACGGTGATCGACCGGCTGTCTCTCGAAAGCTCGAAGCTCTGAAATGGGAGACGGTTCCCCTCCACCACTCCGCCGCTCGCTGCCCCAAGGGCTGCCGCGAGCCGGGCCTGGTCGAACGCCGCCTGTCTGGAGCCGCGCGCCGGATCCACCATGATGAAAGCGCTGCCTTCGGGAACCGAGGCGCGATACCAGAACCGCCCGTCGGCGAGCCAAGTGGGCCGCACGCCAGATCCCGTTACCAGAGGTGCCGTGGTGGCGCCGAGGAATCGCTCGGCTCGGGCATAGTCCTCGGCTGTCAGTTGATGCGGCTCCTGAGCGGCGAGCGGAATTGCGAGGAGCAGCGGGGCAACACGGGATAGGCGCATGGGGCTGAAATCAGTCGAGTTGGCAGTGTGGTCCCAGAGGATCGGAACCCGTAAAGTTAGCCCTTGGGGCAAGCGGGAGCGAGTGCGCGAAACCGGCGCCCGTTCCATAATGGTCCTTGTCAGACTACATGCGTCACGCGTATATGTGTCGCACAGCCACTACGCGGAGTGCCGGTGTCGATCGATCGTGAACGTCCTGTCGAACGCTTCCTGCCGCTTCGGCCGGTGGAACTCAACATCCTTCTCAGCCTCGCCATGGGCGACCGGGTGTAGTCCGTCTCACACGGAGCGTCATTATGACCACGGTGCTACTGTTAGCGCGGCGTTCGCTGCTTCTCGTCTTCATATCAATCGCCGTCGCGTGCGACAGGCCGCCAACTATCATGGGCCCAAGCTCAAACGCCCCTTCCCTTCTAATGAACGGCGACACTGCGATGACCCTCCGAATCCATACTGTGACCCTTGGATGCCGGATGACGCGGAACGCCAGCGCATTCAGGCTGGTATCAATCAGATTGCTGACAATGCTCAGTATGAGCCCGAATGCGCCAATTTTGCACAGGAGCTCCAGAACAGGCTAAACTCGAATCAACTTCGGGTATTTCAGGGCTACGGAGCGACAGCTCCGGCCGATTTTCACCGCAACGATCCAGAGCATCCAGAGTGGCACGACCAGATTCACGTAGAAAGTGGGCTGGAAGGCGCCACTTTCATTCTGGCGCATGAGGGGGCTCACGCCGCAGGGTACACGAATGAGTTTGTAACGGGCCTATGGGCCGAAGCCTGCGCGTAACGTGTCGATTAGCTCATGACTGGCGATTCTAAGATGCGCTTCCTAAGCGTCGTTGTCCTCGCTGTTTTCCAGAGCTCTCTACCCTCGCTGCTGATTGCTCAGGAGCGTGATACGCGACCCATTGATGCGATCGTCGTGCAGTACTTATCGTCCGGATATGCTGCTGCGGACGTCGTTATTGATCCGAATGAGCTCGTGCGAGACTCCAGCACTCGACTTACACCTCGTCGCAATCGTTCGCGTGCCCAAGCAATTGCCGCCGCGCTCGGCACTCGGACTGGCGAGCGTGCCGATGTGATCAAGTGTGGCGGCCACCCACGACTCTGCAGACTTATTGGAACCGGCATGCACCTGCAGTTCAGCGTCCCAGAGATTCTCGACTCCACGGCTACCATTGTCGTGCTACAGCATTTCGCCACCGGCGAAGTTCGAATGCCCATGGCTTATCGGCGACAGCGGCTGTTTCTCAAGAGAGAGAATGGCGAGTGGATTGTGGAGCGTCAGGAGATTCAAGTCCTGTCGTGAAGCGAGGGGCGTGTCCCTCCCGATGACAGCTGGTGCACGGGCCGCATAACGGTTCACTGGAGCCGACGGGGCGGCCGGCCGCCCTCCCGCAGCCAGACCTACGCCCTGGCCGCCCCGCGGCTCAGTTCAAGCGGTTAGGCACACCATGAGTGAGGCTAGCTTCGCCGTTGGGCTCGCCCCTAGCGCTCGGCTGCCGCGTCCTCTATTGTCGTGCACCCACTCTCGCTGAAGCAGACCCTTTTACGGACAGTGGGGCGCCGTATCGTTATGCGCGGTCTGGCTGCGCGCACTGGCCGCTTCGGTGGTCAACGGCCTCGGTGGTCAACGGCCTCGCCGAGCGGGGGCGCTGCGACAGGAGTGAACGCGCCCGGACGCCTGGATACTCGTCAGGCTGATCGTAGCGCGTCGGCCGGATCCACGCGCGTCGCGCG
>JBGTNB010000549.1:0-4431 GCA_041743285.1 Gemmatimonadaceae bacterium | reverse complement strand
AAGGCGGGAGGCGAGGTCGTTCGCACTTCCCGCGGTCGCGCGGCGAATGAGGGAGGCGACGGCACCGGCACACCCCCAGCCGGCGGCACCTAGCGAGAAGAGCGCGCCCGCCTCCGATGGCCCAGCGCCCGCTCCCGCTACGTGTCTGGTGGGTCCTGCGCGATTACGCCAAGCGCGTGTGGGACAACGCCGGCGAGGACAACATTTTCTTTCTAACCGGGGGGATATCATTCAATATCCTCCTGGCCGCCGTCCCGTTCATGCTGCTGCTTCTGTCGGGACTGGGATACCTGCTCGATGAAGATACGGCCGCCGCCTCGCGGTCGGTCTACCAGTTCATCGACAATCTGCTGCCGCCTCACGACGAAAGTCCCAGTTCGCCGATTCACGCGCTGCTCGACACCATCGTCCAAGCGCGAGGCCAGGTCGGCCTCATCGGCCTGCTCGGCTTCGTCTGGTTCTCCACCCGGCTGTTTGGATCCCTGCGTTCCGTGCTGGCAGACGTTTTTGACATTGAAGAAACGCGTGGCATCGTCGGCGGTAAACTCTTCGATGTGCAGATCACCGTCGTGTCCACTCTGCTGTTCGCCGCCTACTCAGTGCTGAACGCCTACATCGGTATCGCCACCGTACGCAGCGCGCAGACGCTCCAGCAGACCGGCCTGGAAGCGGAGATCATCAGCGGCCTTACAAAATCCGTTGGACGCGCAGTGGCTTTCTTCTTTCTGACGCTAATGTTTTTTGCGCTCTACAAGTTTCTGCCCAGCCGCAGGATTCGCTGGCAGTCGGCCGCGATCGGAGCGCTGTTCATGGGTATTTTCTTCGAGACGTTCAAGATCCTCTTCACCTTCTATCTCGGCTCTTTCAGTCCCGGTAGCCTTTATACGGGGACCCTTTATACCGTCATCATCGTGGTGCTCTGGGTGTACTACTCGTCGTTCTTTTTCATCATGGGTGGCGAAGTGGGGCGCGTGTACGAGCTGCGGCGGGTGCGCCGGCTCCAGCGTGAGACGTTTGGCGATTAGCTCTTCATGCCTCACGACTGTTTACGTGAGGAAGCGGCGCATTCGGGCCAAATTGTATGATGAGAGAGCCTGCCGGTGGCCACCGTGGGGTTGGGGGCGATATTCGGCGAATAATGCCCTTCGCCGTGGCCCAAAGGTTGCTTCTATCTCCCTCGCAAGACCTAAAATGGGAGGTAACGGTGCGTCGGATCCTAGTGGCGGTAGCAATGGTCTCCGCGGCAACGCTAGCCGCGTGTGAGAAGACCGGAGAAGGGGAGTACGAGGTCGAGCGGCCCGTCATGGGGACCGTGACGGATACCATAGAGACCCCGACGGTGGACGTTGGCACCGACACTGTAACGGTCAAGGTGCCTGACGTGGACGTGAAGACGCCCAGTGAGCGCAAGGGCAATCCGCCGTCGTAAGGCTATTTGAAGGCTTGTGTTGGTGTAGGGCGATCGAGCCGCTACCCACACATACTGCGCACCGCGCCCGACGGAAGTCCGGGATGCGGTGCGCAGCTTTTTTTCGGGCCATGTGCCAGGCGATTGTACCCCGCCAGCCTTGACCGGCCGCCCGCCGGTGGTACTGTGCGGGAACGTCGCTTCCACCGTCGGCAACCCCGCATGCCATCCCCGATCGACCTGCGCTCCGACACCGTTACCCGTCCGACTCCCGCCATGCGTCGTGCCATGGCCGAGGCGGAAGTTGGGGACGACGTACTGGATGGCGATCCGACTGTGCGCAGGCTGGAAGAACATGTGGCGGCGATGCTTGGCAAGGAGCAGGCGCTGTTCTTCCCCAGTGGCACTATGGCAAATCAGGCGGCAATCTGGGTCCTGGCCGAGCGGGGAACGGAGATATACGCTGACGCCGGCGCCCACGTGGTGAATTACGAAATGGCGGCGACCGCCGCGATAGGCGGCGTCCAGTTGCGCATGGTCGCTCCGAGCGCGGACGTCATGACTGCCGAGGACCTTGACCGCACGTTGCGGCCCCCCTCGAAGCACGCGCCACGGGCGAGTCTCATCTGTGTCGAGAATACGCATAACGGAGCAGGGGGCCGGGTAACGCCGCTGCCGACGCTGCGTGCAATTCGAGAAATGGCGATCGAGCGCGGTATTCCGGTCCATCTCGATGGAGCGAGGCTCTGGAATGCCGCTGAGTCATCGGGTACGCCGTTGGACGCCTTCGCCGACTGTGCCGATACGGTGATGGTGAGTTTTTCGAAGGGCCTTGGCGCTCCTGTCGGCGCCGCGCTCGCGGGATCGGCGCGGGTCATTGAGGCAGCACACGGTGCCCGAAAGCGATTCGGCGGCGGCATGAGGCAGTCGGGAATCCTGGCCGCTGGCGCACTTCACGGCCTGAGCTTTCACCTGTCGCGGTTGGCCGAAGATCACGAGCACGCCCGGCTGTTTGCGTCCGCGCTCGAGGGCATGCATGGGATCCGTGTCGTGCCTCCGGATACGAATATCGTCATGCTCGATATGCCATCAGGCGTAGAAGCTCTGGCGATAGTTCACGCCGCGGCGCTGGATAATGTGCTGCTTACCCCGTGGTCGCGCACGCGCATTCGTGCCGTCACCCATCTCGACGTGAGCGTCAGCGCGGTGCTCAAGGCAGCCGAAGCCGTTGGGGCTGCCATGCGAACGGTCGAGAGGAAGGACTAGGGGCGAGGGTCGCGGGTCGGGGTCGGGGGTGGGGGGTCGGATGGCCGGGGGTCGAGGGTCGAGGGTCGGGGGTCGAGGGGCGAGGGGCGAGCGGCGAGGATCGTGAGTCGCGACTCTAACACGATTGGGGCGAGGCTGAAACTGCTAATTCCTACTCCGGTGTCCCTAGCCACTTTGCGGGCAATTCGGCTATATTTGGGGTGTCTCAGGTCCCGGAGGGCGGCGGCCCGCTAACCCCGTCAGGACCCCGAAGGTAGCAGCGGCGTGTGGTGTTCGACGTTGCTCCGTCAGACCTGGGGCATTACGCGGGCTTCCGAGGGCTTAACGAGCTCCGGGGCCCGCGTGCCGTTTACGGGGAACGGGAAATGGGAAAGGGAATACCATAAGGGGAAACGGGAAACGGGAAACGTGTTTGGAGAACCTCACCTTTCCCCAAACTTTTCCTCCCGCTCCGTTTCCCATTTCCCATTTCCCATTTCCCGCTTTCCTTCGTTACTCCTTTCCCGCGTCCCGCTTCCCGCGAATGTACCTCTCCCTCGCCCGAAAGTACCGTCCCAAAACGTTCGCGGACGTGGCCGTGCAATCGCATGTCTCGGCCACGCTCAAGGGGGCGATAGCGCGAGGACGGGTGGCGCACGGATATCTGCTCTGTGGTCCGCGAGGGGTGGGAAAGACGACGCTGGCTCGGGTGCTGGCAATGGCGCTCAACTGCGAGGAGCGAGGGACGCGCGACGCGGAACGCGGGGATCACACGCTTGAAGGAGAAATACTCGGGCAGCCGGCCGCTGCGACGCTAACCGACGGCGAGCCGTGCGGTGAATGTGCATCCTGCACGCGGATCTGGAGCGGGTCGGCCTCGCTCGATGTCGTCGAAATCGATGCGGCGTCCAACCGCGGTGTCGACGACGCGCGCGAGCTGCGCGAGCGGGCGATGTATGCCCCGTCCACCGACTCGCACTACAAGGTTTACATCGTCGATGAGGCGCACATGCTCACTCGTGAGGCATGGAACGCGCTGCTGAAGATCCTCGAGGAACCGCCGCCGCGCGTGGTTTTCGTCTTCGCGACGACCGAGCCGCAGAAAATCGCACAGACCGCCGCTCCGGTGCTGAGCCGGTTGCAGCGGTTCGACTTCAAACGCATTGGACCGGCAGATGTCCGCGAGCGGTTAGGCACGGTGCTTGGCCACGAAGGTGTGACCGCCGATGCCGACGCGCTGGCGATGCTGTCGCGTGCCGCCGACGGCTCGATGCGCGATGCACTCAGTTTGACCGACCAGGTTCTTGCCGTCGGTGAGGGCAGAATCACCGCCGCCCGCGTTCGTGAAGCGTTAGGCCTGGTCGCCGAGGATGAGTTCGTGGGCGTGCTGTCGCTGATCGCCGACCGGCGAGCGGCTGATGTCTTTCCGCTCGTCGCCCGGCTATCGGAAGCGGGCATCGACCTCGGTCAGTTCCTGACGGGTCTCGGTGACATTCTTCGCGCCCAGCTCGACATCGCCCTGGGCGGCGACGCTCCTGAAGTCAGCGAGACGGCCCGGGCTGCGTTGCGCGCCGGCCGCGATCGTCTCGCCCCCGGCGATCTGCTGCGCATGCTCGCCGCTCTGGCTGAAACCGAGATTCGCTTTCGCCGCAGCGGGCAGCAGCAGCTGCTGCTCGAGACGCTGCTCATCCGGTTCTCTCTGATGGAGCGGACGGTAGAGCTCGAGGAGGTCTTGCGGTCGCTGGGCACGGGCGTGGGCGCCGGGGCTCCGGCGGCGG
>JBGTNB010000548.1:0-1803 GCA_041743285.1 Gemmatimonadaceae bacterium | reverse complement strand
AGTGCGCGCACGTCGCGCTCGAACAGTTGGTCTTCGGGCGTATCGTGCAGGTAGATGTTGTGCGTGTTGGGGAACATGAACTTCACCTGACCCAGCGCATTCTTGTCTCCGGGCCGTTGCCTGAGCCACTCCCTGCCGCCGATCTCCACGACTTCGTAATCGTTGCGCGCGAGATAGTCGGGGTCCGCTTCCACCTTGGGCCAGATCTCGTTCTCGGCGATCTCCTGCGGCACTGTCCAGTATGGGGCGAACTCGACGTACGACATGGAATCGGCGAATGCGGGGGTGGCGCGATCCTCGTACTCGGAGCCGACGATCACCCTCATATCCAGAACGTGGGCACCGTTGTCGTACGCATCGAGGCGGAATGCGGGCACATTCACGTATACATAACGATCACCAAGCTCCCGAGGCAGCCAGCGGAACCGCTCGAGGTTGGCCATGATCTGCCCTGCGCGATATTCGGCCGGTGTGTTCAGCGATCGGAGCGTTTCCGGCCCCACTACGCTGTCGACTACTATTCCGTGGCGGGCCTGAAACGCCGCCACCGCGCCGGCCAGCCGCTCGTCGTATACAGCTTGCGGCGTCGAATTTTGCGCCGCTCCCGCGCTGTCGGCCTGGCGTCGTAAAGGCCGGATCGAGCTCGAGCTGTTGGCAGGCAGAAAATCCTCCGTCTCCAGGCGCAACGCCAGGGCGCTGATGCGCTCGAGTGAAGCCGTATCGCCCCGCTCGAGCGTCTCCCCATCAGGAATGGCTGTCCATCCCCCCCGCTGGACCAGATCGCGATAGCGCCGTAGCGACTGCTGGAGCGCGTCGTATTGCTCGTCAGGTGGACGCAGGCGGGCGATGGCGTTCCGCAAGGGCTCCAGGCGGAGAGTTCGCGCCAACGCGCTGTCGACGTCGATGGCCCGTTGGTTGATGTGCCATTGCTGTTCGACCGAGCTCGGGTCGATCTGACCGATCAACAGATCTTCTCCCAATGCCACATACGTGGCGGAAAGCATCACATCGGCTGCGGCCAGTTGCCCGGCGGTCGGTCGCTTAGCCTTGTCGATCGGCGCGAGCGCGTCACGTAGCTCGACGAGCGGAAACCGATCGCCTCTCAGCCCATGCTCGTGGACGGTCAGAAGCATGGCGATCAGTGCATCGCCGCGCTCGCTGTCAGCGTCCTCCTCCAGCCATAAGGCAACCGTGTCGTAGTTAGCGTAAAGAGCCTGAACGCGCCGCCAATCGCGTGTGTCGAGCGAAGCTGGGCGATCCTCGTGAAGTCTCTCGGCGATCGCGGAGCGGAGTTGCGCCAGCGACACGCCCCGAATCTCCTCGTAACGCGGCGGATCCCACGTGGAGGTGACGTCGCCGGGATCGGCCTCCGCGCTGCTTCCGTCGCTGGACCGGCAGGCGGCGGAGCCGAAAACGACCAGGAGGCCAAGAGCGAGCGAGAACTGGCGCGGCGAAAGTGATTTCACGCTGGAAGGTCTCCGGAGCGAGTAGCTGCTGGCAGCGGCGAATTGCCGGTGACTGCTGCCACTACCTTGCGAGAGCCGTTCCAGCGGACAGAGCAGAAGTCAGCAGGGTGGAGTTCCGGCCGCATTCGCCAGCGCTAAAACGAGTTGCGTGTGCTCTGGCAGGGTAAAACTTGATTGACCATCGCTATTGGGCGGGCTAGCTTAAAGGGCTGCAGGGGCCTGTAGCTCAGTTGGTTAGAGCGCACGCCTGATAAGCGTGAGGTCAGAGGTTCAACTCCTCTCAGGCCCATCCCATCCCGGCGCGGCCGCATCGGCACTATCGCGATGCGGCCGCGCT
>JBGTNB010000547.1:0-2464 GCA_041743285.1 Gemmatimonadaceae bacterium | reverse complement strand
TGCGGCCCTACGTATGTGGGGTAAATGCGAAGTTCATGCCGAATCGATGCTGGACTTTAATCCGTCCCGCACCTACGACTTCGTACTGGTTAAGGGCGTACTTATCCATCTCAATCCTGACCGCCTGGGCGATGTGTACGACCTGCTCCATCGCACAAGCAATCGGTACATCTGCATAGTTGAGTATTACAATCCCTCGCCAGTGGCCATTCCCTACCGGGGTCATACCGAGCGCCTGTTCAAACGCGACTTCGCGGGTGAAATGCTTGACCGACACCCGGGGCTTGAGTTGGTCGACTACGGCTTTTGTTACCGGCGTGATCCGACATTTGCGCAAGATGATGTCACGTGGTTTCTTCTGGAGAAAACGTGAAGGCATCGGAAAAGGGTCCAATCAGAGTGGCGTTTCGCGCAGACTCATCGACTCAGATGGGTACTGGACACCTTCGTCGTTGCCTTGCGCTCGCTGATGCCATCGTTCAGCACGGAGGTACGGTGGCGTTTGTGTGCAGGCCGCGACCGGGGAACGTAAGTGCAGAGGTTGCCGAGCGCGGCTACACGCTTCTTGAGCTTCCCGCTCTGGCGCACGACCAGGACGTTTCTGAGCCCAGCGCTTCGGAAGGGCTGGGTTGGTTAGGAGCCGATCCCGAGACTGACGCCGCCCAGACGAAAATGCTCGTCGACGAATGGGGCGGCGCTTCGGCGCTTGTGGTCGATCACTATGGAATCGATTGGCGTTGGGAGCGCGCGTTGCGGTCTAGCGTGGGCAAAGTGCTCGTCATCGATGATCTGGCGGACCGTCGCCACGAGTGCGATATCCTGACGGATTCGTTAGCTGTCGACAACGCCAGTGACCGCTACGCGCATCTAGTTGATTCAGGTACGAGATTGCTGCTGGGGCCGCGTTTTGCTGTGCTTCGAAAGGAATTTCTGCGGCAACGTGCATCCGTTCCAGCGCGGGACGGGCATATCAAGAAGATTCTCGTGACATTCGGTGGCGTCGATGAGCAGGGGTATGCTGCTCGGGCGGTACGCGCGCTTCGTCCCATACTGGATGATGATGTAGTGATCGATGTCGTTGTGGGCGCGGGAGGTCGGCATGTTGTGGACGTGCAGAAAATATGCGCGGCCGACCCCAACGTTCGCGTGCATATCGACTGCGTCAACATCGCAGAATTGATGAGGTCGGCGGATCTGGGTATTGGTGGCGGAGGCGGAACCGCTTGGGAAAGGGCGTGTATGGGGCTGCCATCGATAGTGGCAGCGATCGCACCCAACCAGAACGGCGTTGCACGGGCACTCAGTGACGCCCTGTGTGGGCTTCTGGTGTCGGCGGGTGACGACTTCGACGCAACACTCGTTTCGGTTGTCGGAGTGCTCCTGAACCAGCCAGCGCTAGTCAAGGCTCTTGGAGCCAACGGGGCACAGTTGGTGGATGGGCGCGGTACCGAGCGATTGGTGCGAGAGTTGCTGATGGCGGCGATTCGCTTTCGCGCTGCTTCCATGCAAGATATGCAGGCCGTCTGGGAATGGCGAAACCACCTGTCTGTTCGCAAAGCTTCCATGAACACAGAGAAAATTCCGTGGTCAGCCCACCAGACGTGGTATCGGACGGCCATCGAGAGCCCCTCTGTGCGTTTGCTTATTGCCGAAAATGATGCAGGGCCTATCGGGGTCGTTCGTTTCGATCTTCGCGCTGAAGTGGCGGAAATATCGATCTATCTCGAACCGGGCAGTCAAGGCAATGGCTGGGGTCCGAGGATTCTGAGTCAGGCACAGGCCTGGTTGGCCCAGAATGAGCCCAAAGTTGAACGCATCAATGCAACCGTGCGTGCGCACAACCCGGCATCGAGTAGGGCCTTTGAGTCGGCAGGCTACCGTATCAGAGCACACCTGTACGAACGCGAGCTCCGTGATGCGGCATCGTGAGATTTCGATTGCCGGTCACCGGGTTGGTATCGGCCAACCACCGTTAATTATTGCGGAGATGTCCGGAAATCATAATGGCTCGATGGAACGGGCGCTAAAGCTCGTCGATGCGGCGGCCGCGGCTGGTGCCCATGCGCTGAAGATCCAAACGTACACGGCCGATACCATGACGCTTGACATTCACGTCGGCGAATTCATTATTGCGGATGATGATAGCCCGTGGGCGGGCTCGAATCTCTACGAGCTGTACCAGAAGGCCCATACGCCTTGGGAATGGCACGAAGCAATCTTCGCCAGGTGCAAACAGCACGGCATGATTGGGTTTAGCACGCCATTCGACACCACGGCCGTTGATTTTCTGGAAGGGCTGGATGCGCCTTGCTATAAAATAGCCTCGTTTGAGAACGTCGATCTCCCGCTGATCAGGCGAGTTGCCGCCACGGGCAAGCCTTTGATCATTTCCACAGGTCTGGCTTCTATCTCGGAGATTGCGGAGGCGGTGGAGACTGCCCGGGCCGCCGGGTCGGGACCAGTC
>JBGTNB010000546.1:0-7173 GCA_041743285.1 Gemmatimonadaceae bacterium | reverse complement strand
AGCACGCCGTCGCGCGTTGGCCAGAAGAGCGCCACCGCGCGGACGGTCCGTCCGCCGGTCACGCGATCGAAGCGAACTTCCCGCCGGTCTTCGTGCTGGACCTGGTCGCCACCGAGCAGGCGCCAGCGACTGGCGTGAGCGGTCACGTTCAGGCGCAAGTCGCGCACCGTGGTGGCGCGCAGCGATCTGAGCTCACCTAACACGATCTCGACGATCTCGCCGGGGTTCGTCGCGTGGTGGAATTCGCCGGCGCCGCCGCCGGAGAGCGCGGTGAGCTGCGCCGCCTCGTAATCCTCACCGATGCCGACCGTAGTCGTGCGAATGCCGCGGTCGGCCAGCGACGCTGCGTGCACGCGCATCGCGGCCGGATCCGTGAGTCCCCGATTCCCCATTCCATCCGACAGCATGATCACCCAGGAATCCGACTCGCCAGGCGCGCCGCCGTTCGCGACCAGTTCCGCGGTCCGGACGAACCCGTCGAAGAGCGCCGTCGATCGGCCGGCTCCGAGCTCATGGAGGCGACTGCGAATCGATGCGCGAGTGGAATCATTCAACACGACGCCGGGCGTCACGTCGATCACTGTGTCGTCGAACGCGGTGGCCGCCAGTCGTTCGCCGTCGTCGAGGCCATCGACCAGACCGACGGCAGCGCGGCGCGCGGCCGCCAGCTTCTCGCCGGTCATCGAGCCCGACCGGTCGATGGACAGTCCCACGTTGAGCGGCAATCTCCGTACGTGGTCGTCTTCGATTGCCGGCGCGGTGAAGGTCACTTCGACGGCGATGGGGCGATCCGCGGCGAACGATGACTGCTCCCAGGCGATGCCGAGCGGCGTCTGTGCGTGGTCGCGGGTGTGGGAGTCGCTAGGCATTGCTGGTCTCCTTCCGGTAGATGGCCTGCTGCAGGAGCTGGCCGACGGTTTCGAGCAACTGGATCTCGTCAGGCGAGAGTGGTCCGCGGGCAGCGATCTCCAGGTCGCCTCCGACGGTGACGCGCTGCCATGTTTCCGACTTCGGTTGATTGACGCGAACGTCGGCCGAGTGCGAGCTGGCGTAGGCGTCGAGGGCGGTGAACAGGCGCTCGAGTGAGAGTTGCGCACCCGAGCGTTCGGCGGCGCCGAGGTTGACCTCGAGCTGCGGCTTGGCGAAGGGCGCTCGCATGGTCAGCGTCGCCGGCGCTTGCCGTGTGGCCTTGATGGATCGGAGGTAGTCCAACGCGGCGCCATTGATACCGGCGGCGTCTGACAGTCTGGCCGAAGGCTCCCGGAGTGTGTCGTACGATGCGTGCGCTTCCTCGACCCTCACTTCGTCGCTCTGGTCGTCGACCAGAGTGAACGGGATCGTCCCGTCTGCGATCTGACGGAGCAGTCCCTGGTCGCTCAGGGTGTTGAGCAGCCGCCGGATCTGGTCGCTCGTCGTGGTGCGAGGCAGGTCATCGCGCAGGCGTTTCCATGCGCGGAGCCGGTAGAGGTGCTCGGTGCCGTAGGTCGCTCCACGCCCCTTGGAGGATGGCGCGGGCAGGATGCCGAGGCGGATGAGTTCCCGAATCTGTCGACCGGGGACGTCGGCAGCGGCTTCTAGGTCTTCTAGAGAGAATCGGCGGTCGTTCATGGCCGGAAGATAAGTCGCCATGGCCACTTGTCAAGTAGCCATGGCGCATTCTCTGGCTTGAAAGGCGGTCGCTTAGAGAGAGTGAACTGTGCGGCGGGGTCGGTGAGCCGGCGATCTGTTGGTATATCGGGGCGCGCCCAGTCGGACGTTGCGTTACCTGCGCGACTGATATTGCGTCCCGTAAGTATCTATGTTACAATATATTTCGCGATTCGCGAATTGCATATATGGAATATTTATGCCAAACAAACCCCAAGCATTGAAGCCTCAGGATGTTGCCGTTGCGCTTCGGCTCGCTCTCGCACCGCAAGCGTCGTACGCCACTCTAGCGGCGGACCTCTCGATGAGTCTGAGTACAGCTCATAAGTCTGTTGAGCGCTTGCAGCTCGCCGGGTTGCTACGTCCCCAATCCCGACATGTAAACCGCCACTCACTGCTCGAGTTCCTGGAGCACGGAGTACGGTACATGTTCCCGGCCAAGCCGGAGTCGAGGGTGCGTGGAGTTCGTACCGCCTACTCGAGTCCGGTGCTTGCCAATGAGATCGTCACTGACGACGTCATTGTGTGGCCCGATGTTCGGGCCGACACCATAGGGCAATCCATTCCGCCGCTACTTGAAAGAGCGAGGGAACTGCCCACAAAGTGTCCTCAGGTTTACGAGCTGCTGACGCTCGTTGACGCCATTCGAATCGGTCGAGTGCGCGAGAGGGCAAAAGCTGTTGAAAAGATCAAGGAACGATTGACGATAGCGGAATAAGGTGTCCTCACCGCTCCATCCGTCGGTACGACGAACTGTCGGTGTCGCCCGTGCGCTCGGTGAGCTCTCGGGCGACGTCGTTTTCATTGGTGGCGCCATCGCACCGCTACTGCAGACAGATCTCGTGATTCCCCGTGTGCGTCCAACGGATGACGTCGATGCAATAGTCGCCTCCACGCATTACGCGGGATACAGCGCCCTTGAAGTAAGAATCCGAGCGCTGGGCTTCAGGACTGAGATCGCGGATCAGAAGCATGTGCACCGGTGGAGGGCACCAGACGGCACACCATTCGATCTCGTGCCGGCCGGAGAGCATCTTGGCGAAACAGGCGGAGAATGGGACCAGATGGCCATTGAGACGGCGGTGGAAACCGAAATCGATGGCGTCACGATAAGGCACGCGAGCGCAATGGGATTTCTCGGTCTCAAGTGGGCAGCGTTCTGGGATCGCGGCGTTCACGATCCGTTTCTAAGCGAAGATCTCGAAGACATTCTCGCGCTGCTGGTCTCGCGCAACGAGGTTGTCCGAGAATTCCAGGAATCGCCAGGCCCTTTGAAGGATCACATTCGCAGTGGCCTAGTTTGGCTGCGGAACAGCGAACACTATGAGGATCTGGTGGCGGCCCACCTGGGAAACGCGTTTGCATTCAAAGAGGTCGCAAAGTCCCTTGATGGCCGAATCCATTCAATGTCAGATCCCTAACGTTGGGGCCGTAGGTTCTCTCGGAGTCCCTGTCACGTAGATCGCCCACCAAGGCACGTCGCGCTCGGACGTCCTATCGGTGGACACGGCGCGCTCCCGTCGGCGACCGCCCGCAGATCATCATCGCCGGGCCGATCCGTCTCAGAACGGGCGTGCGATCGCGAGCGTGTCGACGCGTTCGAGCATCATGCGCAGGGTGCCGCCGCGGGTGCTGCGAGACGTGTCGGCACGCACACCGCCGAGCGAGTCGAGGTGTAGCGTGAGCGGAATTCGCGGCTGCAGCCTGGCGCGCTCTATCGGACGGTTCACCTGTGCCATGAACGCGCTGTCTCTCGCGCTCGGCGGCGGAATCAGATCCTGGAGCGCATTCCAGAGCCCCTCCGGCGCGGCGCCCATATGGAACATGAACTCGGCATCGAGTGTGCGAAGCGAATCGTTCCCGGGGGTGGTCGGACGATCGGACGAGGCCAGCCAGATCAGAGGTCCACGCACAGCACCGCGCGGGTATACGGTTGGGAGCGAATCGAGGTACGCGGCCGCCAGGCCGACGAGGCGGTACCCGGGAACTGTCGGCAAGTCAGTCAGCGCGGCAATCGTCTGGAGCGAGTCCGCTCGGTCCCAGCGGTAGCCCGGCCTGTCGTGCGTGCGGAAGTACCAGATTCCGCGCGTGTCACCCAACTCGACTTCCACTCGGTATGTGCCACGCAAGCGACTCGTCAGGCTGCGAGCCGCTTCCCAATCGGGTGCGAGAATGGCGCCCCGAAGCATCGAGCGCGCGGGCTCCAGCTCGGCGATCGCCGCATTCTCCCTCGCCCACGAGATCGCGCGACCTTGGCGCGCACGCTCAGCCTCCTTGCGCGCGTCGGCATCCAGGCGACGAGGCGTCTCGAGCGTAAGCGTTAGGCGGTACATCGCCTCCGCGGAAGCGAGTGGCGCACCGGGTGCGGCGGCGAAAGCGATTCCGCGCCGGTGCGGATACGGGTAGTTCCACACCTGTTGGATGACGAAGACCGGCGTGCCGTCGATCCAGTGCTCCGAAGGAACCAGCGAGGCGCGGACGAATCCCACGTCGCCTGGCACGGCGAAGGGAATGCTGTCCATGTAGCGGATCGTGCGGCAGTCGGCCCGATACGGCGCGGCTGTGATGAACGCGGCGGGGAGGCTGTCCGTGACGCCGGCCGCCGTCAGGCTCTGCCGCGTTATGGAATCCATGCGCAACATCCGCACACGCGCCGCGGGCATGGGGTCGCCAGGCGCGACGAGGATCGAATCGGCGGGACTCTGACGCACGCCCGAATACGCCAGCGGTCTGGCGCGGACCGGTGTGTACGGGAGAGTCGTGTCCCGCTCCACCCGGAGGAGCGCGATTGTCGGGGCGGGCGCCATCGAGCACAGCGCGCCGGCCGCGTTTGACGTCGCGGGCGATCGGTGTGGAAGGAGTGCCGCCGCTGGGAGCGCCGCCAGCGCGATCGTTAGGATTGAGGTTGCCGTGCTTGTCATGATGGTCAGCTCGGTATTGCCTATCGGAAACAGCGAATTTCAAGACCCCGATTGCCGGTGTTGCAATTCGGGAACCCGGCTCGATCTGAAAGTATGACGCGTCGTCGCCAAGATGTTGCACATGGCGGAAAGTCGAATGTTCGGGAAGGGTCGGACGCTGGCGGGGTGGTCCTCCCGGTCATCTCTCGTCAACTCCACGCTTGAGCGCAATCGAAGGCTTCACCGAGCATTGTTGCGGGTACACGCATCTCGAGGCGCACCGCCATCGTGGGGCCCGTCCTGTCCGTTGCCCTTGCCAACGGTACTACTCAGTAGTATGGTTAAATGGAAGTAACCTTCGTCGAGCTGCCTGAGTTCACGCGATTGGCCAAGGCGGCGAATCTGACCGATCGGGACCGGCGAACGCTCGAAGCTGCCCTGTGCGCCGATCCGCGTGTGGGCGAACTCATCGCGGGCACGAGGGGCATTCGCAAAGTGCAGTTTGCGCTCGAGAGAACCGGGAAACGCGGGGGCGGAAGGGCGATCTACTACCGTCGCCAGAAGCGCCCGGCTATACCTGATCGCCGTCTACAAGAAGTCGGTCAGCGCGGATATCTCCCACGGCGCCAAGCGCCACCTCGCTAGCCTCGCGAGGATTCTGGACGAGGAGGGCTAGCAGCTCGTTAGACCCACTGCGCAACTGGTCGATTCATTCGAAGAGAGAAGAGGAGAAAGGTGGCTGGAACAGGGAAAGGGGAGATTGAGCGTTCGCTGCTTCGCGGAATGCAGGAGGCCGTGGCCGTCGCTCGCGGCGAGGCGAAGCCGACTCGCGTGTATACCGTCGGTCGTCTCAAGGCGTCCGAGCAGTCGATCGCGAAGCCCCCGGCGTACACGAAGGACAGGATCGTCGCGATCCGGAAGCGCATGGGAGTGTCGCAACCCATCTTCGCCGACGTGCTTAACGTGAGCACGCCGACAGTACGTGGCTGGGAGCAGGGCATTCGGGAGCCGGAGGGCTCGTCACTGCGACTGCTGGAGTTTGCAGAGCGGCAGCCGACCTTGCTGCTCGAGATGGCGGGGATCCGAGACGTGGTGTCGGCGAAGAGAAGCGGCTCCAAACTCGAAAGCGCAGTAAAGCGGCCGTTGGCGGTGGCCAGGCACAAGTAGTCCTTGCGCGACGCACGTGGCAGCGCACATCAAGCATTCCGCCTCGGCGACACCTTACGAGTTGAGCGCGACCACCGGCTGCACCCTGATCGCGCGCCTGGCGGGTGCGTACATGGCAACGATCGAGACCAGGAGCAGCAGCGCCGCGGTCGCGCCGATCGTGTACGGGTCCGTCGGGCTCACGCCATAAAGCTGCGACTCGAGGAGCCGCGCCGTCGACATCGACAGAGCGATTCCGAAGACCACGCCGGCGACGAGCGGCCCCAGCCCGCGCGCCGCGACGTATCTCCAGATGCTCCCCGGCGTGGCGCCTAGCGCCATGCGAAGCGCGATGTCCTGCGTCCGTTGGCTCACGAAGTAGCTGACGACGCCGTACACGCCGATCACCGCGAGCACGAGCGCGATAACGCCGAGCGTGCCTAACACCAGCGTGTTGAATCGCGACGTTGCATTCGAACGGCGCAGGAACTCGTCCATCGCGGTGCCGTCGGTGATAGGCAGGTTCGCGTCGATGGCGGCCACGGTCTCGCGCACCGGACGCTCGAGGGTGATGGCACTTATGTCGCTGCGCGTCCGGGTCACCAGCACCAGCGAGCGCTGGATGAACGGCCAGAGCAGCTCCGGAGTCTGCGCCACGGGGAGGTAGACCTCGGGGCGTACATCCGCGCTGAGCGCCTCGCTGTGAATATTGCCGACGACGCCAATCACCTCCCACCAGAGTGGCTGGTCGCGCCGCGGGGCCATGGCGTTGATGCGCCTGCCCAGGATCTCGCGATCGGGCACCCCCGGCCAGAGGCTGGCGGCGAGCGCCTCGTTGAGCACAGCGACGTTAGGTGCGTCGGCACGATCGCCGGCCACGAAGTCCCGGCCCACGCGGATGGGAATGCGCATCGTCGCGAAATAATCCGGCGAGGCGAGTCGCAGATTCGCGACCAGCGGCCGCGGTTCATCGCTCGACTGTTCCTCCTTGAACACCGACGACGACGCATTGCTTCCCGAGAGCGGCACCGCCGAAACGAGCGCGGCGGAGCTCACCTCGGGCAGCTGCGAGGCTTCGCGATGCAGACGGTCGTAGAACCCGAGAATCTCCGGCGCCCCGGGATACTGCCCCTGAGGCAGGACGACGCGCGCCGTGTAGACGCCGTTAGGGTCGAACCCCGGCTCTACCTTCTGAATGAGCAGCGCGCTGCGGATCAGGAGACCGGCACCGACCAGCAGCGTCATGGCCAGCGCGATCTCCACCCCCACGAGCGTCGCACGCAGCCGGTCCCTCCCGCCCCGCAGCGCGCGGCCCCCGGAGCGCAGAACAGTCTCGAGATTCGAGCCGGTGAGCCGCAGCGCAGGAACGAGACCGAAGAGCAGCGTGCTCACCGCGGCGCAGAACAGCGTGAATGCGAGCACCCTCACGTCCACGCTTGCCTGCTCGAGCCGGGGCACACCCTCCGGGCTCACTGCGAGC
>JBGTNB010000545.1:0-6043 GCA_041743285.1 Gemmatimonadaceae bacterium | reverse complement strand
CGATACCGCCCGCCTGACGATTCCGCCCGTTCCGCCGGTTGACGAACGGTGGGCCGAGCTCGGTGCCGGGCCTGCGGCGCTCGGTGACACGGACCGCGTAATCGCCGGCCGGCCGGTTCCCGCCGGCACATACAAGTGGTTCTTTCTTCCCGGAACGCGGGTGAAGATCACCGGGCGTCGTGGAGAGTTCACCCGCGTGGCGCTCGACCAACGGCTTGCCGCCTGGGTATCGACGGCGGACGTGACCCCGCTCGCCGACGGCGTTCCTTCTCCACGCCGGGTGGCGGGGAATGCACGGGTCATCAGCGCCGAGGGATGGGTGGACGTGGTGATTCCGATCGGCGACCGGCCGCCGTACCTGGTGGAACAACTGCCTTCGGCGCTCCAACTCACTCTGTACGGCACTCGCGCGACTACCGACATCATCCGCTATCCTGCCGGCGACACGCTCGTCAGGCACGTCCGCTGGGAGCCGGTTGCAAGTGATCGCGTCGTCTACACGGTACAGTTGGGGCGCGCTCCCTATGGCTATCTGGTATTCTGGCGGGATGGCGCGCTGGTGCTGCGCGTGCGGCGGCCGCCGTCGGTCGACCCATCGCGCCCGCTAAACGGCCTGACGATCGCAGTCGACGCGGGGCATCCGCCAGGGGGTGCTACCGGACCCACCGGCCTGTACGAAGCGGAGGCGACACTGGCGATCGCATTGCAGCTGCAATCCATCCTCGAGTCGCGGGGAGCAGTTGTGCGGATGACGCGCACCAGCGATGCGCCGGTGCCTCTCGTGGAGCGGCCGGTAGCCGCAAGGCGCGCAGATGCGCATGCGATGGTCTCGATCCACCTCAACGCACTCCCGGATGGCGTAAATCCGTTCACCGCGCACGGCACCGGTACCTACTACTTCCATCCACAGGCAGAGCCCCTCGCCAGGGCCGTTCAAGCCGGGATGGTGCGGAGGATGGGGCTGCGTGATCTTGGCATCTACTACGACAACCTCGCGCTTGCCCGCCCCACCTGGATGCCATCGGTGCTGTGTGAAGGCGCATTCCTGATGATTCCCGAGCAGGAGGCGGCGCTTCGCACGCCGGAGTTCCAACGGCGCTACGCGTCAGGCGTGGCGGAGGGACTGGAAAGTTACTTCCGGTCCTTGGCCGAGCGCCGATGAAGGTTTTGCGATCGGCGCGGCGGCACTTCCTGCTCGGCGCCGCGCTGGTCGTGCCGTCGATCATGGACGCTCAGGGCACCGACCCGTCCGCGGACTGGCGCACGCTGTCAACGACGCACTTCGATGTGCACTTCACACCGGAGTTGGAGTCCGTCGCCCGGAGGGGAGCCGCACAGGCGGAGTCTGCGTACGTGGCGCTGGCGGAAAGACTTCATCCGCCGCGCGGGCGGGTCGATCTTGTGTTCGCTGACAACGTGGACTTCACCAATGGATTCGCCACGCCGGTTCCCACCAACCGGATCGTCGTCTACACGACGCCTCCGATCACGGTGCGGTCGCTGCGATACTACGACGACTGGCTGCGCACGATAATCGCGCACGAGCTGGTGCACATCTTTCACCTCGACCGGGCTCGCGGGATCTGGCGGGCGGGGCAATACGTGTTCGGCCGGTCGCCGTGGCTGATGCCTAACTTCTATGCCCCGGCGTGGATCACCGAAGGGCTGGCCGTCTACCTGGAGTCGAGCCTGACGACTGCCGGCCGGGCCAACGCGTCGCATCAGCGCATGGTGCTGCGGGCGAGCGCGCTCGCCGGTGAGTTTCCTCGGGTGAACGACCTGAGCCTTGCCAGCTCACGGTATCCCGGCGGCGACATGGCGTACGGGCATGGCGGCTATTTCCTCGCCCACCTGGCGCGCACGTACGGCGACAGCGCCATTCGGACGTTCATAGAGCGCTCTTCTGGCGCGCTGATTCCCTATCGGCTCAATCATCTCGCGCGCCAGGCGTTCGGTGTGTCCTTTGGCGATGCCTGGGAGGACTGGAGTGATTCCATTCGAGCGGAACTGGCGCCGTTGGCCGGAGCGCCTCTGCCGGGCTGGCGCCGCCTTACGAATGACGGCTTTCTGGTAGCCTATCCCCGGTGGCTGAGCGATTCGACGCTGCTGTTCACCAAAGCCTCGGGGCGGGAGCTACCGGGGCTCTATTCGGCGGACACGGCGGGAGGCACGGTGCGCCTGTCGCGACGAAACGCCGTCGATGCCAACGTGCCGCATCCCGGCGGTGGTGTTCTGTTCGCCCAGCTCGAGTTTCTCGACCCCTATCACATCAGGTCGGACCTCTACCGTGAACGCAATGGGGAGACGCACCGCCTTACGCGAAACGCCCGCCTCACCGAGCCCGATGTGCGCGCCGATGGTTGGATCGTGGCGGTGCGTGGCGTTCCTGGCACCAACCAGCTGGTGATGGTGGAGCCGGATGGACGGTCGATCCGCGAGTTGACGTCGGCATCCACAGACACGCAATGGGCGGCGCCGCGTTGGGCCCCGGACGGAAGGAGGTTGGCGGCGGTGCGTTGGACGCGCGGCGCATTCGCTGACATCGTAGTTCTCGATACCAGCGGGGCGCTCCTCCAGCGCCTGACGAGCGACCGTGCGCTCGATGCCGCTCCGTCGTGGCTGCCTTCCGGCGACCGAATCGTCTTCACTTCGGATCGGGACGGATCCACGGCTCTGTACGTCGCCGAAGTCGGCGACGGCGCAAATGGCATCCCATCCATCCGCCGGTTGAGCGCGAGCGCACTGGGATTGGATCACCCCGCCGTTTCGCCTGACGAGCACACGATCGCCGCGACCTCGTATCGGGAAGGAGGTTGGGATCTGGGGGTGGCGCGCTTCGAGCCTTCGGATGCGCCGATCGCCATGCCGGTCGCCGAGGATCCGCTTCTTCTCGCGACGGTCACTCCAGTTGACGGTGCGGCGCGGAGCTATTCCCCCTGGCGGTCGCTGTTGCCACGTGCCTGGCTGCCGCTAATCGCCGATAATTCTGCGGGCGATGCCACGTTCGGCGGTGCCATCCACGGTACGGACGTGCTGGCAAGACACGCGTACAACGCCCAGCTGCTGTTCGATCGCTCCGCGCACGAGCACGAGTGGTCCGCCAACTACCGCTATCGTGGCCTCGGACAGCCGGTGCTCTCCGCGGCCGGATCCCAGGAGTGGGGGCGCGCCAGGATCATCGACAGCGCCGGCGCGCCGATCGGTGCGCTTCATCGCCGTGCGCGCTTCGTGTCGCTCGCCGCATCGGTCGAGCGGCCGCGAATCCGAACGCACTCCTTCATGACGCTTGGCGGCGAGCTGGAGACGCGGGACTACCGAACGTCTCCGGCGCCGCTGCTCGACTCCCTCAATCCCTTTTACCGAAGCGGGCCGGAGTACCGTTCGCTCGTCGCATCGGCCGGATTCAGCAACGTCCAGCGGCCACCGCTGTCGATCTCACCGGAGAACGGCATATCCCTCTCTCTCCGCGCGCAAGCCGATTGGCTGCGGGGCACCTCCGGCGTGGAGAGCCGGAGCCTCACGACGGTACTGAGCGGCTATCGTGCGCTCCCGTTCGGTGGGTTTGCACATCACGTGGTGGCAGCTCGAGCGGCCGTCGCCGCCGCTGCCGGCCGCAACCCGGCGCTGTTCGAGATCGGCGGGACCAGCGGCTCGGCCATCACGCTGCTTCCCGGAATCGGGTTCGGCGAGCGCCGATCGCTAGGCGTAAGGGGATTCGAGCCCGGTGCTTTGGTCGGCTCGCGGGCGATGGCGGGAACTCTTGAGTATCGAGCGCCACTGGCTCTGATCCACCGCGGCGTCTGGTGGCTTCCAGCGTTTCTGGACCGCGCCTCGCTTTCTGTCTTTGGCGATGCCGGCACGGCCGACGGCGACGAGCTGGGTGCCGCCATCGATACCAAGCGGCTTCTCGTTTCCGTTGGCGGAGAGATCGGGCTGAGCATGGCGCTGCAGTACGACGTATCCTATTTCGTGCGTGCCGGGGTAGCCGTGCCGGTGCGCGGCCGGAATCTCGTCGGAGCAGATGCGGCGGCGGTGTATGTAAGGGTTGGGGCAGCGTTCTAACAACAGGAAATAGGAATTAGGAAATAGGAATTAGGAGTGGGAATGGGACATGGGAAAAGAACAGGAAAGGCATTCTGTTCAAACCTGAAGATTACGTTTTTCGGTCGAGCGCGAATGTCCCCCCGTTCCCATTTCTCCTGCCTCATTTCCCATTTCGCATTTCCGTTTCCTATTCGATTCCTAATTCCTAATTCCTATTTCCTTTTTCCTATTTCCTGCTTTCAATGCCCTTTCTTCACCCCCGCGCGACCGTTGTCGGCGACGTTAGGCTTGGCGAGCGCGTGTCCGTCTGGCCCGGCGCGGTTCTGCGCGGCGACACGGCTCCAATCACCATTGGAGACGAGAGCAATGTGCAGGACGGCGCCATAATCCATGTCGATCAGGACGTTCCGACCAACATTGGCGCGCGGGTGGCGATCGGCCATGGGGCGATAGTGCATGGCGCGACAATCGAGGACGACTGCCTCATCGCCATTGGCTCGATCGTGCTGAATCACGTTCATGTCGGCCGTGGCTCCATCGTCGCCGCCGGCGCGCTGTGCCCTGAAGGCATGCAGATTCCCCCCAATTCCCTGGTGATGGGTGTGCCTGGCCGCCTGGTGCGGCAGACGACCGCTGAGGAGCGCGCGCGAACCTCACGTACGGTGAGCAGCTATCTGGAACTCCAGGAGTCGCACCGCCGCGGCGACTTCCCGACCAAGTCCTGAAGCTGCTTGGACGTCTCTTGTGTTTCCGGGCAAATCCAGCTGGGCTCGTGCACGAATGTTCCCCACGCTTCGAGCGGAATCCGGAGAGAATATTTGACGCGCCCCTCGGAACCGGACGACGGCCAAGTTACTTTGCAGTATACGATTACGGAGTATTTCCACACCACCGTTGGCAGTTCTCGGGCTTTCAACATTCAGAGCTTTCAGGGGATCAGCGAGCTCGTCCTGTACGCGGGCGCCGATTGCAACGCAATGGTCACTTTGTGATGTGGATAGTGTAACGTCTTGCCCATCGGTCGTTTAATCGAGCACTTGCGCGGAATCACGAGCAGGGTAGATTCGCGGCCCCAACCTCGTACGTCGCAGTTCCCGCGCAAGGGTTCTCCGCGCCGAGCTTCATTCTTCATCGGAGCAGCCACATGAATCACCCCTCCTCGCGCCCGCCGGCATCCGCGCAGCTGAGCGCGAACGCCCGGATCGTTCTCGAGAAGCGTTATCTCGTCAAGGACGAAACGGGCAAGCCCGTCGAGACGCCGGAGGATCTGTTTTGGCGCGTGGCGACCGTGGTCGCCGATGCCGACCGAAGCTACGGCGCCAGTGAAGGGGGAATCGAGGCCCTGGCGGAGGAATTTTATCGGCTCATGACCGAGCGTCGGTTCGAGCCCAATTCGCCCACGCTGATGAATGCCGGGCGTCCTCTGGGCCAGCTCAGCGCGTGCTTCGTGCTTCCGGTGGAGGATGCCCTCTCCAATGGCCGGAACGGCATCTACGACACGCTTCGCGCCATGGCGCTCATCCACCAGTCGGGGGGTGGAACCGGATTCTCTTTCTCCCGTCTGCGGTCCAAGGGGAGCATGGTGCGTTCGACGACCGGCGTAGCATCGGGGCCGGTGTCGTTCATGAAGCTCTACGATGCGTCGACTGACGCGGTCAAGCAGGGCGGAACGCGCCGCGGAGCCAACATGGGCATTCTCCGCGTCGACCACCCCGACATCATGGAGTTCATAACCTGCAAGGAAGATCTGACACAGATAGTGAACTTCAACATCTCGGTCGCCGTAACCACCAGGTTCATGGACGCGGTCAAGGCCAATGCTTCGTACGATCTGATCGATCCATCGTCAGGCGAGGTTACGGGCCAGCTCGACGCGCGAATGGTTTGGAACAAGATGATCGACGGTGCGTGGCGGACCGGCGAGCCCGGATGCTTTTTCATCGACGAAGCCAACCGCTACAACCCGGTGCCTCACCTCGGCAGCTACGAAGCGACCAAC